>JBEIQG010000050.1:0-18146 GCA_040376625.1 Nitrospira sp.
CCTCCCGAAAAATGGATTGGGACACACTCACGGCCTCTGAACCGGAGGTGATCGTCCTCATGCCCTGCGGATTTACCGTCCCGCGCACGAAAGCCGAACTCGCAAGCATGACGGCGCATCCGCAGTGGCAACATCTTCCCGCCGTTCAGAGGGGAGAAGTCTACCTGGTCGATGCGCTCTCATACTTCAGCCGCCCCGGCCCACGACTAATCGACGGCGTGGAACAACTCGCCGCCATTTTGCACCCAGCCTCTTACGGCCGCCACCTTCCCGCATCCGTCGAACGACTTGAGGGACAGACGACGCACTCACACTGATGACACGATGATGACACCAGCTGACGCCCAAACCTATTGCACGAACCTCACCAAAAAAAGCGGAAGCAATTTTTACTATTCCTTTTTGTTTCTGCCGAAAGCCCGCCGCGAAGCGATGTACACGGTCTACGCCTTCTGCAAGGAAGTGGACAACGCCGTGGACGAACCGCCTCCCGGTAGTCATCCACAGGAAGAACTGGCCCGTTGGCGACGCGAGCTGGCCGCCGCCTACGCGGGCACGCCGACGTTCCCCGTCACCATCAGCCTTGCCCGGCACGTCCGGGAGCTGTCCATCCCGCAGGCCTATTTCGAGGAACTGATCAAGGGCGTCGAGATGGACCTGTCGACCACGCGATACGCCACCTTCGACCAACTGTCCCTCTATTGTTATCGAGTCGCATCCGTGGTCGGGCTGATCTGCCTGCACGTGTTCGGCACGACCTCTCCGCGCGCGCAAGACTATGCCGTGAATCTCGGTATGGCCTTTCAGCTCACCAATATTCTTCGCGACCTGGGCAATGATGCAGAATGCGGTCGTGTGTATGTGCCGCAGGAAGACCTCGCTCGGTTTGCCTACCGGGAGGAGGATCTCCTGCACCGGCGGTACAAACCGGAATTTACGGAATTCATGCGGTTTCAAGTCGGTCGGGCGAAGGAGTTCTACGCCAAGGCGGCGCGGGCGCTCGATTCGCTGCCGCGCGCCGAGCGCCGGGCCCTGACCGTGGCGGAAATCATGCGCGGCGTGTATAGCCGGATCTTGCATCGAATCGAACAGTCCGGTTACCGCGTATTGGGAGATCGGGTCACCCTGAGTCCCAGCCATCGGCTGGCCGTGGCGGCGGGCGTGTGGTTACGCTCCCGTCTTCCCTCTTCGACTCCATGAACCGGACGGTGCTCATCCTCGGCGGCGGGATCGCCGGTCTGACGGCAGCCTTGCACCTCGCCGCCGACGGCCATGCCGTCACCGTGATCGAGCAGGCCGACCACCTAGGAGGGCGGCTGAGGCAGGCGCCCCCACCGCTGCTCCTCGAAGCCCACACCGCCACCTGGTCGCTCCTCAAGACACTCGGCAAAGACACCGCCACCAGGCGGCTTCAGCACACCCCGCTGGCATTTCTGCAGTCGACGGGGACACGCATCCAATTTCTGCACCTTCCACTGCCGTCCCCGCTCAATACACTCCTCGGAACCACCCTGTTTCAGGGTCTCTCAATGCGGGATCGCTGGCATCTGCTCTCGTTCCTTGAACGAACCTGGGAACAGGATCCTCCGTTGCCGAACGATCTCGACGCACGCGCGGCCGACGAGTGGCTCGCAAGCATCGGCCAATCAGAACAGGCCCGGCAGGGTGTCTGGAACAGCCTTGCCCGTTTGTTGCTGGGAGCGGCACTCCCGCAGGTGTCGGCAGGCATCTTCATGCGCACATTGCGACGCTGCTTCTTGACCGGTGTCCGGGCCACGAAACTGATCGTTCCGCCTCACGGCCTCGATTCATTCCTGCTCACGCCGCTTCGAGCGGAGCTTGACCGGATAGGAGTCCGGTCGCGGCTGAACACGGCGGCAACGCAATTGCACTTCACCCAGGATCGCGTCGCCCATGTCGAACTGGCAGACCGCACGCGGCTCACCGCCGATTGGTATATCGCTGCGTTGCCGCACCATCGGCTCACGCCGCTCTTGCCGGAACGGGTGGTGACGCACTATGCCTATTTCCAGCAAATCAGCCGCCTGAGCGAATCTCCTCTGGTGATCGTTCGCCTGCACCTGGCGCAACCGGTCGAACACACACAGCTCATCCTGCTGGAGCGCAACCGGTTTCATTGGATGATCCGGCACGCAGACGAGGAGCGGCACGAGCAGGCAACTGTGTTGTGGGCCGTCGCAGTGGATGAGCCAGACCTGTTACCACAATCCAAAGACGACCTCGTTCACTTGACGCTGAAAGACATGGCGATCGCGTTCCCCGGCGGCCCGCTTCCCAAACTGATCGAGGCGGACGTCTTTCGTCTCCCGTCGGCCATCCTCACCACGAAACCGGGCACGCAGCAGTGCCGGCCACTCTCACCCAGTCCGTTTGCCAATTTCCTCGTCGCCGGCGCCTGGACGGACACCGGCTGGCCGGCCAATCTGGAGTCCGCGATTCTCAGCGGCCAACGTGCCGCCGCCCTCGTGCCCGCCGCTGCCTCGTGACTCTTGTCGCTCGCAAACCACTCGCACGACACCACGTTGACAACCCATACCACCGCGACTAAGATTTGCGCCTCCACTCAACGGAACGGACATGCCCTCACCCCTGACTACCCTTCAGGACCTCGCCGAGTCGCTTCACAATTGCCAGCGCTGCCCGCTCGCCAAGCTCGGCCGACGCCAGGTTGTCTTCGGTGTCGGTAACCCCCACGCATCCGTCATGTTCGTCGGAGAGGCACCCGGTTTTCACGAGGATCAGAAGGGCGAGCCGTTCGTCGGGGCAGCAGGGCAATTGCTCAACGATCTGCTGGAATCAGCGGGACTTTCGCGTGCGGATATCTACATCGCCAATGTGATCAAATGCCGACCGCCGAATAATCGCGACCCCGAACCGCAAGAGGTCGAGACTTGCAAACCGTTTCTCTTGCAGCAAATCGCGATGATTCGGCCGAAGCTGGTCTGTTCGTTGGGCAATTGGGCGACGCAGACACTCCTGGAGCGCAAGGTCGGGATTACGAGGGTACGGGGACAGGCGTTTTATCTGAAGGAATTCGTGCTGTTTCCACTGCTCCATCCCGCTGCGGCGCTTCATCAGGGGACTATGCTGCAGCCTCTGCGGGAAGACTTCCAAAAGCTGCGGGAGTTTCTTGACCGGCATAGTCAGCCTCCTGCGACACAGGAGGGAACAGCTGTGAGCACCACCGGAACGGTACCGATCGATGCCCCGGTTACGGCCGCGCAACAACTGGATTTGTTCGGGTCATAATAAGAACGCTCCGAAGAGACTGAATCAGGAACGACAGCCCGTCCTGGTCCTTCACAGCTGCCGTTCAGGTGCGGGCGGGATCCTTCACGGGATCGGGGGTTGCCGCCTCGTCGGTTGCGGCCTCTTCTAAAGACTCCTCTTCGTCCGGAGCGCCGAACCAGGCGACCAACATCTCTTCCCACCAGGCCTCATCGATTTCGGGACCGGGATCGACACCGAGAAACGCCACATCGTCGGCCGAAATGCCTTCTCCGACCAGATGCGGCTGAAACTTCGCGCGATCGATCACTTCCTTCGTGGCATACCCGCCCAAAATCCAGGAATCCGGATCCGCCCGCCTGGATTTGTAGGCTTTGAGATTGAGCTTCAAGTACATGAAGACCTGCTGCTGATGCTCGTCCCCGACCCCGCTTTGCGGCAGGCTGAGCGTCTTTTCGATTCTCTTTCTCCAGTGCCGATCCTCATAACGCGAGGTGATCAACTGCAGCATCGTCTTTCCCAGTTCGGCATCAAGAGACATGGTTTGTTCCCTTATTCTGTTCTGATAATTGTTCGCTTACCGGCCGTAGAGGCCGGTGAAGGATGCTTTTCCGATGGCGTTCTGATTGAGATAGTACCCGACCATCGCGCCGGAGGCCTCTTTCTTGAGCGGTAACTGATCCACCTTCAACGCGAATACCGTAAAGATATACCGGTGCGGTTTGTCTCCCGGAGGTGGACAGGGCCCGCCGAATCCGGGTTGGCCAAAATCCGTCATGCTCTGAATACTGCCGTGAGGCGCGCCGGCACTCTCCGGCTGGCCCGCTCCGGACGGCAAGTGCGTCACGCTCGGTGCAATATTGAAGATCAGCCAATGCCACCAACCGCTTCCCGTGGGAGCATCCGGATCATAGACCGTCACGGCAAAACTCTTCGTGTCCTTCGGCGCATGATCCCATCGCAACTCAGGCGAGACATTGCCGCCCGTGCACCCGAACCCGTTAAACACATGTTCATTGCCGATCGTGCTGTGATCCTTGATCGTCGGGCTCGTCACCTGAAATTCCGCGGCCTTTCCGACGGCAGGAACCACCAGCAGGGCACAAATCATCGAGGCCATCAGTCGTCGCATCACCAGTTCCCCTTTCATCACCTAGTTCCCTGCCAGCGTCATCTCCGCGAGCTTCACGGTGGGGCTGGCAATGCGTCCACGAAATACGAGATCCGTGCCGATCGTCTCGATATTGGCATACATCTGCTTCAGATTACCGGCAATGGTAATTTCTTCCACGGGGTAGGCCAGCTCCCCGTTTTCGATCCAAAACCCGCTGGCGCCTCGCGAATAATCGCCGGTCACCATGTTAATGCCGAACCCTATCAGATCCGTCACGTACAGACCCTGCTTCACAGAGGCCAGGATATCTTCCGGTCTTGTAGTACCGGGGACCATATAGAAATTAGTCGGCCCGGCGGAGGGACTTTCGCCGATGCTTCGCGCGGCATTTCCCGTAGAAGGTAATCCCAGCTTCCTGCCTGAATACGTGTCCAGGATATAACTGGCCAGGCGGCCACGCTCGACTATCGCCTGCTTCCTGGTCGGCAGCCCCTCACCATCGAACGGGCGCGTCCCCAAGCCGCCGGGCATGCGTCCGTCGTCATAAATGGTGACAAAGTCCGGAGCAATCCGTTGCCCCAGTTGTCCGATCAGAAAAGATGCGCCTTTATACAAGGCATAGCCTGAGAGGGCACTGCAGAGGTGACTGAGCAGACTCCCCGCGACTTCCGGATCAAAGATCACCGGCACGCGGCAGGTAGAGACTTTGCGCGCGCCGAGCTTCCGAACCGTTCGCCTGGTTGCTTCCTGACCAATGGCTTCCGGACTATCCAGTTTCGCAAACGCGCGATTCACGCCATACCAGTAATCCCGTTGCATCCCGGCGGCATCCGAAGCGATCGGCGAAACGGACAGCGAAAAGCTACTATTGGCATACTGCCCGAGGAACCCGTGGCTGTTCGCCAGGATGATCCGACCGGACGACGAGTCGCACTCGCCGCCTTCCGAATTCGTAATACGCGAATCGGCGGCAAATGCGGCCCGCTCGGCGCGTAGCGCAAGGTCGATCTGCTGGTCTGTCTGAAGTTTCGTGGAATCGTGAATATTCAACTCAGGGAAGTCGGTGGCGAACTGGCCCGGCTCTGGAAGACCGGACACCGGATCCTCGACGACCGCTTGCGCCAGCGCGCAGGTTTCACTGACGAACCGCTCCAGAGAATCGCGGGAAAAATCGGAAGTTGATGCGCTGGCGGAGCGTTGGCCGAAAAAGACCCGCAGGCCGAGCCGCTTTTCCCGCGCCTTCGTGAGTCGATCGACGGTTCCCATCCGAACTTGCACCGACAGAGTTTCCCCGTCAGCCACCATCACATCCGCCGCCGTTGCGCCGTGTTTCGCCGCACGCGCCAGCAGATCCTGCGCGATGTTCGTATAGTCCTGTTCTGCGATCAGACGTGTCATGGTTATGCTTTCGTCCCGCCGACAGTGATTTCGTCAATTCGAATGGTCGGCAGGCCGACGCCGACCGGCACCGACTGCCCTTCCTTTCCACAGGTTCCGATGCCTTCGTCGAGTTTTAAATCGTGCCCTACCATCGAGACCTGTTTGAGAATGTCCGGTCCGCTCCCGATCAGAGTCGCACCTTTCACCGGCTTGGTGATCTGCCCGTCTTCGATGAGATAGGCCTCGCTGGCGGAGAACACAAACTTCCCGTTGGTGATATCAACCTGCCCACCGCCGAATGACACAGCGTAGAGCCCATTTTTTACCGACTTGATGATGTCCTTCGGGTCTGATTCTCCGGCCAGCATGAAGGTATTCGTCATCCGCGGCAACACGACACTCTGATAACTCTCACGCCGGCCATTGCCCGTCAGCGGAATACCCATCAGCCGCGCGTTCAGCTTGTCCGTGATGTACCCGCGTAAGATGCCCCGTTCGATGAGGACCGTACGGCTGGTAGGCGTGCCCTCATCATCGATATTCAAGGAGCCGCGACGGAAGGGAAGGGTCCCGTCGTCCACAATCGTGCAGACTTCCGAGGCCACCTTCTTTCCCAACAGATTCGAGAACGCGGAGGTTTTCTTGCGGTTAAAATCGGCCTCCAGCCCATGTCCGATCGCTTCGTGCAGCAAGATCCCCGGCCATCCCCCGCCCAACACCACCGGCATGACACCGGCCGGCGCATCGACTGCACTCAAGTTCAGAATGGCTTCCCGCGCCGCTTCTCTGGCGAACTGCAGATATCGCTGATCGTTCTGGAAGTACTCCAGCCCGATTCGTCCGCCGCCGCCGAAGGTCCCCACCTGCCGATTGCCGTTTTCTTCGGCAATACAGGTGACCTGAAGTCGCGACAAGGGTTGGATATCACCGACTAACAGACCGTCGGACGTGGCCACCAGCATAACCTTATATTCGGTGTTGTACGCCGCCATGACGTTCTTGATCCGAGGATCGTATCGCCGGGCTTCGGCATCGATCGCGTTGAGCAGCGTGACGCGATCACGGGTGGCGACTTCGATATCGGCGCGATCATGAGGATAGAGATCACGGGGGAGGGCAGGCCGGCTGGTGACCTGAACCGGTGCGCTTCCCTGGGAGGAATTAGCGATGTACCGAGCCGTATCGGCGGCAATGTTCAGGTCTTTGGGGGTCAGTTCGTCGGAATAGGCAAAGCCCGTTTTCTCACCGGCGGTTGCCCGGACACCGACCCCCTGCCCGACGCTCTTCGTGGCCCGTTTGACGATCCCCTCTTCCATGGAGACCGACTCGGACTGGCAATATTCAAAATACAGGTCCGCATAGTCGACGGCCGGGACCTTGACCCGCCCTAGCGCCTGCTCGATTTCTCGATCGGTTACCCCGAAACGCGCCAACGCGCCGGACTTGTCATTGGACATGCATCTCTCCTCTCGTGCGGTGAGCGAGTATAACGCACTCTTTTCCGGAGGCGCAATGTAAACACGCTCGAACCATCTGCAAATACAGCGAAATTGGGAAATACCGTTTGACTTTCAGGGACCCCGCCGCTAGACTCGCCTTACTTCCCAGAGGATCCACGTAATCGTCTAAAAAAGGTGTTCACGCCGTTCCATGAACGATTCTCGATCACGCGATATCGAGCCTGCCCCCGACTCTGATCTGCTCTCGCAACTGGAACCGGACCTGCTGCCGAAACATCTGGCCGTCATTATGGACGGCAACGGCCGCTGGGCTGAGCTGCGGGGACTCCCGCGTATTGCCGGACACCAGGAAGGCATCAAGTCCGTGCGGGAACTGATCTCCCTTTCTCTGGAACTGGGGATCAAGGTGCTCACGATTTATGCGTTTTCGCAGGAAAATTGGAACCGCCCCCCCCAGGAAATTACTGCGTTGATGGGCCTGCTGGAACATTACTTGTCCACAGAACGATCCAGCCTGGTGGAAAAAGGCGTGCGCTTTCAAACCATTGGCAGGGTCACGGCCCTTCCGCCGTCCGCCTTACAATGGGTGCGCACGACGGAGCAGGAAACCGCGCACTTGGACAAACTGATCCTCAATGTGGCCTTGAGCTACGGTGGCCGTGCGGAACTGGTCGATGCCGCAAAGGACCTCGCCCGGGCCGTGCAGAGCGGCCGGCTGTCACCGGATCAGATCGATGAACAGGCCATGCAACAGGCCCTGTACACGCATAGCCTCCCGGATCCGGATCTCCTGATTCGCACCAGCGGCGAAACGCGCATCAGCAATTTCCTGTTGTGGCAACTGGCCTATACGGAACTGTACTTCACCCCGACACTCTGGCCTGATTTCCGGCGGCGCGAAACGTTGGTCGCGCTGATCGAATACCAGCGGCGAGAACGCCGCTTCGGCCGGGTGCTCAGCAGCGTCTCCTCCTAGCTTCTCCGTGGTGAAACCGGGAGCTTTACAGTGCGAGAAGATTATGCCGCCCACGCTGGACAGCGCTCGACGACGATCTTCATCCGAAACGGTGCGCCGTGTACTGGCGGCAGCGGTGTTTCTGCCGATCTTTTATTACCTCGTCCACGACCTTGGCGCAATCGCGTTCTTCGGCCTGGCCGCGATTGCCGGCATGCTCGCAGCGGGAGAGTTTTATCGGCTCCATTTGGGACAGGCCCCCTGGCCATGGTGGTGCTGGCTGGGAATCGGGGCGACCGGTCTCATAATCAGCAGCGCGCAGTGGCCGACCCTCGTGCCGGACCGTGCGGTATTGCTCGGAACCCTGGCTATTGCGCTCTGCATGCCCCTGCTCTCGGGAAAGTCCCTGCGGGACTCCCTCACAGACGGCATGGTGCTGATGATGGGCGTGCTCTATATTGGTCTCACGCTCAGCCATCTCGTGCTCACGAGAGGGTTGCCTGACGGCGCTCTACTGATTTTCTTCGTCTTCCTGGTTACCTGGGCCGGGGATACCGGCGCCTATGTGGCGGGGAAGTCCATGGGACGGCATGCGCTGGCGCCGGTCATCAGCCCGAAGAAAACCTATGAGGGCTTGGCAGGTGGCCTCGTCCTCGCCTGCCTGATGGCCATCGTCGCGCGCGCCTGGTTCCTCCCCGCTTTCTCGCTGATCGATTGTCTGGCGCTCGGGGTGATTCTTACTCTCACCGGCCTCATCGGCGACCTGGCGGAATCGGCCATGAAACGCAACGCAGGATTCAAAGACTCAGGAGCCCTGATCCCAGGGCATGGAGGCATGCTGGATCGCCTGGACAGCCTCTTGTTCACCGGCCCGGCCTTTTACTACTATGTCACGATCGTCAACAACGGGTGACAGATGATCGGCCACCCGTTCTGGAGCACGCTATGAAAAACATCGTCATTCTTGGTTCGACCGGCTCGATCGGAACGAACACGCTCGATATCGTGGACCGGTTTCCGCAAGAGTTTCGCGTGGTCGGTCTGACCGCTGGTTCGAACGATGAGAAACTCGAAACGCAGATCCGCAAGTTCCGTCCTACCTTCGTGGCTCTGGCCGACGAGGCGGCGGCGGCAAGATTGCGTAATCGGTGCGCCGACCTTTCCGTGAGCATTCTTGGCGGGAACGAGGGCGTGGCCGAAGTCGCGCAATCGGAGGAGGCTGAACTGGTCATTTCCGCGATCGTCGGCGGCGCAGGGCTGCTCCCGACGCTGGCGGCCATTCGAGCCGGCAAACAGATCGCGCTCGCCAATAAAGAACCGATGGTCATGGCCGGCGCATTGATGCAGGCGGAAGCCAAGAAACACCATGTCCGCATTTTCCCCATCGACAGCGAACATAGCGCCATCTTCCAATCGCTTGAAGGCCACCGGCGGGAGGACGTCAAACGCATCATTCTGACGGCCTCCGGCGGTCCGCTTTGGGGCTTCTCTCGCGAGCAACTCCAGGACGTCAGTCCCGAGCGCGCGCTGCAACACCCGAATTGGAAAATGGGCTCCAAGATCACGATCGACTCGGCAACCCTCATGAACAAAGGACTGGAAGTTATTGAGGCACGCTGGCTCTTCGATATTCCGGAGACGCAGATCGAGGTCATGGTGCATCGCGAGAGCATCATCCATTCTCTGGTAGAATACAAAGACCGGTCGGTACTTGCACAGTTGGGCCTTCCCGACATGCGAACACCGATTTCCTACGCCATGCGGTATCCTGAACGCATGCCGTTAGACCTCCCATCGCTCGACCTGACGGAGATCAGCACCTTGTCGTTTTTTAAACCCGACCATGATCGCTTCCCCTGTTTGCAGCTCGGATATGAAGCATTGCGGATCGGCGGAACCATGCCGGCCACGATGAATGCCGCCAATGAAGTGGCGGTCGAAGCATTCCTTCAGAAAGGAATTCGTTTTCTCGATATTCCAGACATTATTCGGAGTACAATGGAGACTCATGCGCCGCGTCCGATCGACGGCCTCGATGATGCATTGGAAGCCGATCGCTGGGCGCGAGACAAAGCCGAATCCCTTGTGCATATCTTGACGCGGTAATACCCTGAACCCAAGGAGTGTTGTTGTGGGAACAGCTTTCGCCTGGTCTCCTGATGTGGTTTCGCTTCTGACGCACTGGGCGCTTCCGTTCCTAGTGGTGTTAGGCGTCCTCGTCGCCTTTCACGAAATGGGACATTTTCTCGCTGCGCGCTGGGTCGGGGTGAAAGTCCTGAAGTTTTCGCTCGGGTTCGGGCCAAAGATTTTCGGACGCCAGATCGGGGAAACGGAGTATCTGCTCTCAGCCGTGCCCCTGGGCGGATATGTGAAGCTCTTCGGCGAGGACGAGCACGAAACCCTGACGCCGGAAGACAAGAAACGGGCCTTTGTCCACCAATCGCTGTGGGGCAAAACGCTCATCGTCGCGGCCGGTCCGATCTTCAACTTTATCCTCGCCTACCTTATTTATACGGCCTACATCGGACTGGGCTATACGCTGCCGGTGCCGAGCTTCAAAGACATTATTCCTGAAATCGAGGCCGTACTGCCTGGATCGCCGGCCGACCAGGCAGGGTTGAAGCCGGGTGACCGCGTCATCCGGGTGAATGACAAAGAGATCTCGACCAACGCCGAACTCCTGAAATACATCGCTCAAAGTAACGGCAAACAACTCACCCTGGACCTGACCCGCGGGGAACAGATCAAAACCGTTCTCGTCACCCCGAACAAAACGACCGTACAGGACAACGGCAAACCCACCACCATCTTCCAACTGGGCATCGAAGAGCGGGCGCCGGTCATCACCGCCGTCATCCCGGGCTCTCGTGCGCAGGCAGCAGGCCTATCGGCCGGCGATCGCGTGATCCGGATCGACGGGCACGACATTTTCACCTGGTCACAAATGACCGCCCTCGTGAGGGAAAGCCCGAATCGCGCACTCCAATTCGATGTTCAGCGTGGCGGTTCCTCGCAGACGCTCTCAGTCACGCCGATAGGCGAAAAGGCCACCATAGAAGGAAAGCCGGTCGAAGTCGGGAAAATCGGTATTTCAGCTCAGAACCAAACCATTCTTCAGACGAACGAGCCGCTCAAAGCACCATGGCTCGGCGCCAAGGCTACCTGGGGTTGGACCGAACTGACGGTGGTGGGTATCTACAAAATCATCACGGGGGACATCTCCCGGAAGAACATCGGCGGACCGCTCACGATCGCCAAGACCGCAGGGGACGCTGCTGAACAGGGCACCTCCAGCCTGGTGTTCTTAATGGCTATGCTCAGCATCAACCTGGGCGTGCTGAATCTTCTCCCCATTCCCATTCTCGACGGCGGGCACCTCATGTTCTTTTTTATTGAGGCCATTCGTAGAAAACCACTTGAAGATCGGCAGCGAGAACTGGCACAACAGGTGGGACTGGTTCTCCTGGTCGGCATCATGATTTTTGCGTTCTGGAACGATATTGAGCGGCTGATTTCCCCATAAACCCACATGCGCGTTTCCGAAACCCTTATCCCCACATTGCGAGAAGACCCAGGCGAGGCTGAGACGGTCAGCCATCGCCTCATGCTGCGCGCCGGCCTGATCCGGAAGGTCGCGGCCGGAATCTACACGTATCTCCCGCTGGGCCTGCGAGTGCTCCGCAAAATCGAGCGCATCGTTCGCGAAGAGATGAATCGGGCGGGGGCGCAGGAACTACTCATGCCAGTCGCCTCCCCGGCGGAACTGTGGCGAGAAACCGGACGTTGGGATTTCTATGGCAAGGAGTTGCTCCGGTTCAAGGACCGGCACGAGCGGGATTTCTGCCTCGGACCGACACACGAAGAGGTCATTACCGATCTCTTCCGCCGGGAAGTGCGCTCCTACCGGCAGATGCCGCTGAATTTCTATCAGATCCAGACGAAATTCAGGGACGAAATCCGGCCACGCTTCGGGCTTATGCGCGGCCGTGAATTCATCATGAAAGATGCCTACAGCTTCGACCGGGATGAAGCCGGAGCCAGACTGAACTATCAAAAAATGTATGACGCGTACAACCGCATCTTCACGCGCTGCGGTCTGACCTTTCGTCCCGTGGAAGCCGACACCGGCCTGATCGGGGGCACTTCCTCCCATGAGTTCATGGTGCTGGCGGAGACCGGCGAGGAGACGATCGTCTACAGCGAAGACGGCACCTATGCCGCCAACGTCGAACGCGCCGAGGTCCTCCCGCCGGATACCGCCGACAATTCGGTTCTCCGTCCGCTCACGCCGGTCTCAACCCCGAACCGACGAACCGTCGAGGAGGTCACGGCCTTCCTGAAAATTGAGCCGCAACATCTGGTCAAGACGCTGCTCTACAGCACGAGCAAAGAAACGGTCGCCATCCTGGTCCGCGGCGATCATGACGTCAATGAGATCAAAGTCAAACGCCTCCTGGGTGTACCGGAAATTGAGCTGCTGAAACCCGAGTTGGTTCCCGGCCTCACGGGCGCGCCGATCGGATTCGTTGGGCCGGTCGGATTGAAGCAGGTCCGCATCATTGGCGACTGGTCCGTGAAAGCGATGGCCAACTTCGTCGTAGGAGCCAACCAAGCCGACACCCACTTTATAGATGCGAATTGGGAACGGGACTTCACCGTAGATCAGTTTGCCGATCTCCGCAATGCGCGCGCCGGCGATTGCTCACCCCGCAAAGACGGCACCCTGAAGACAGCCAAGGGCATTGAAGTCGGACATGTCTTTATGTTGGGAACCAAGTACAGCCAGGCAATGAAGGCCACCTTCCTGGATGCGCAGGGACAGGAACAGCTGGCAGTCATGGGCTGTTACGGAATCGGGGTGAGCCGAACGGCTGCAGCCTCGGTTGAACAAAATCACGATGCGAAGGGCATTAAGTGGCCGGTTCCAATCGCACCTTTCCATGTGACCCTGCTGCCGCTGAGTCAGTCTCAGCCAGTCACGCAGTTGGCCGACACACTCTATCGCGCCATGCAGGAGGCCGGTATCGAAGTCTTGTGGGACGATCGTGACGAACGAGCCGGAGTCAAGTTCAACGACGCCGATCTGATCGGTGCACCGTATCACTTGGTCATCGGAGAGAAAGGCCTGGCACAAGGCCAGGTCGAGCTCAAGAACCGTCACACCGGCGAGACGACAAAGATCGCCCCCGACAAGGTGGTCTCACAGCTGTCCTCCTTACTCAAATCCGCCTCCTAGATCCATTCCCCCATTCAATCACTCCCCCTCGACGGAAGCTCACTGTCTCGGAAATGTCAGCACACGACCGCGATAAGCGGTTTGGGAAAGTGGCTTTTCCTTGCCTTGACTGCGCGTTGCGATACACTGACTCACACGGAAGAAAGCCGGTGTTCGGATTCCAGTCGACACCGAAACCGCCCTCTGCGCAAGCGTTTTGGAGACACCTTGATGCAGCCCAAACCCCCGCTGCCCGGTCTAGGCGATGCAACTCTCAAATCCGGCAACGCGGAGAACGTCAAACGGATCAGCGGGCAAATCCTCGCCGCGGCCGATCTCGACCAGATCCTGCTGGATCTGCGCCATGAAATCTTGGGCTGTTTCGACGCGGAAGATCTCACCCTGTTTGTGGTGGACTCGGAAAAGAAGGAAATCTTCTCCAAAATTCCCCATCTCGATACCGTCCAGGAAGTCCGGACCCCGATCACCGAACAGAGTCTTGCCGGGTTCTGCGCCAAGTACCTTCGCCCCGTCAATGTCGGCGACGCCTATAGTCCGGTCGAACTGAGCGCGGTCCACCCCTCGCTCACCCACGATGCCTCTTACGACAAAAATACCGGCTTCAAAACCAAGCAGGTGCTCACCTATCCCGTCGTCGCCGAAAATAAATATCTCATGGGTGTCATCCAGCTGCTCAACAAGAAGAGCGGCGGGCGGTTCACGCGCAAAGACGAGGAATCCGTCGCCGAAATCGCCAAGGCCTTAGGCACGGCTTTTTACGCGCTCAGGAAAACGTCTAAAAAGCCTCCCTCAAAATTCGACTATCTGTTGACCAACGGAAAAATTTCGCAACCCGATTTGGACAACGCACTCGCGGAGGCTAAAAAAGGGATTACCGACATCGAGTCGCTGCTCATCGAAAAATATAAAGTCCCAAAAGCGGAACTCGGCAAATCGCTCGCCAATTTTCACAAATGCCCCTACATCGAATATAACGAGCGGACGATTGTCGATATCGAACTCCTTAAGAATCTCAATGTCGATTACCTCAAGAAGAATCATTGGATGCCGCTCAAGCGGGACCGCGCGGCAATTGAAATCCTGACCGACGATCCCGGCGATCTGGATCGCGTCCAAGACATCAAGCGTACCTTTCCCGGCCTGAATATCCGCTTTGCGGTCAGCCTGCGTCGCGATATCTCCCTCTTTCTTGCGAGCACGACCGGAACTCCGGACATCACCAACAAGATGAACGAGAATGTGTCGGACATTCTCGGCGAATTGGTGAACGAGTCCCAACTTGAGGCTCAGGAAGACGCGTCCAGTGCAGGACTCGACGAAAACGACAACGCCATCGTTCGCCTGGCCAACCAGATCATCGCCGACGCGTTCCGTCAAGGCACCTCCGACATCCACATCGAACCGTATGGTGAAAAGCGCGATACCCTCGTGCGGTTCCGGGTCGACGGCGATTGCTTCGAGTACATGAAAATTCCACCGAGCTACCGCCGTGCCATCGTCTCCCGGCTCAAGATCATGGCCAGCCTGGACATTGCGGAACGAAGAAAGCCGCAGGACGGCAAAATAAAATTCAAGATCGGCGAAAACAAGGAAATCGAGCTGCGCGTCGCCACCATCCCAACCGCCGGCTACAACGAAGACGTGGTCATGCGTATTCTGGCGGCGAGCGAACCACTGCCGGTCGACAAGATGGGATTCTCGGAACGGAATCTTCGCGAAATCAAAAATATCGCCGCAAAGCCATACGGCATCATTCTGTGCGTCGGACCGACCGGATCGGGCAAAACCACCACGCTGCACTCGGTCTTGGGATATATCAATACACCGGATATCAAGATCTGGACCGCGGAGGACCCGGTCGAAATCACGCAGTATGGACTCAGGCAGGTGCAGGTGCATTCCAAAATCGGGTTCACCTTCGCCGCCGCCATGCGTGCGTTTCTCCGGGCCGATCCGGATGTCATCATGGTCGGAGAGATGCGGGACAAAGAAACTGCGGACACGGGCATCGAAGCCTCCCTGACCGGGCACCTGGTGCTCAGCACCTTGCACACCAACAGCGCGGTGGAAACCATCACCCGTCTGCTCGACATGGGCTGCGACTCGTTCAGTTTTGCCGACGCCATGCTGGGAGTGCTCGCCCAACGTTTGGCCAGACGAATTTGTAAAGATTGTCGGGAGGCCTACCAGCCGTCAAAAGAAGAGTGCGAAGAACTGCGTTTGGGATATGGTCCCGACTACTGGGACACGCTCGGGGTCACATTCGATGCCAATTTCAGGCTGTACCGGGGGAAGGGCTGCGACACCTGCAATCGGACGGGGCTGAAGGGCCGCGTGGCGCTCCACGAACTGCTTCTGGGCACAGACCAAATGAAGAAGCTGATTCAAAACAAAGCGAAGACCGATGAAATGCTCAAGGTCGGGATGTCGGAAGGCATGACGACGCTGGTGCAGGACGGGATTCAGAAAGTGCTACAGGGCCACACGACCTACAAAGAGGTCAAAGCCGTCGCCATTAAGTAATGTCGGCGGCCGGCAATCGAAGCGTACGCTAAGGACCGGAACCGGTCAGACCACTCAATTCCTTTTCCAGCCGTGCAGTCTCCTCAACCAGTCCCAACCTCCTCGCACAGTCCAACGCAAAGACGAGCGCCATAATCGCCCGTTCCTGATTCCCTTGCGCCAGATAACTACGGTAGGCCCGTTCGGAATAGGCCAGCCCACGGTCGGGAAATCCTCGCCGTTCCGCAATCCGGCCGAGCCGCAGAAGATCGGCGGCAATCTCCGCTCGGCGCTCCGCAATCTTGTCCAATTCCAGCGCTCGCTCAAATTCACGTTCGGCAACTTCGAACTCGTGATGCCCCTCCGCCAAAATCCCCAGATTCACATGATTGCTGGCCTCGGCATCGGGATGCCCCGCAGCTTGATTCAAGACCATCGCTTGGCGGAACAGCTGCTCTGCCTGCCTGACGTCTCCGGCTGCCTGTCGGACCAGCCCGAGATTGTTCCGGATGATCGCTTCGGCTCGATGGTCGGCGGCCCCCTCAAGTAGTTCAAGCGCCTGTTGATAGCGCCGGCCGGCTTCCTCAGTCCGCCCCGCTCGATACTCCGCCGCGCCCAAGGACGTGAGACCCGCAATCAAGAGTCTCGTCTCTCCGAATTGTTGCGCCAGGGAGACGGCCCGTCCGTGAAGAGCAATCGCCTGATGCCCGGCCCCGCGGTTAAGGGCAACGGCTCCGAGATCGTTTAACGCACCGATGAGCCCTTTCACATCATCCAAACTCTCTGCCAGCCGCCGCGCCTCTTCATAGGCCTCCTCAGCGCGTGCCAGGTCGCCCCGGATCATCCAGCGATCTCCCTTCGCGCGGAAGGTTTCGACCTGTGCGCCCAGTGGTCTGGGCGCGGGGTCAGGGGGTGGCGGCGGCGCAGCCGCGCACCCGAGCAGCAAGCACACCATTACCCACCAAACACCTGAGGAACTGTCATGCGATCTGACGATCATCGACGCACGTGATCCCCGCGCAAACTGGGAGGGCCGGTAGGTGACAGGGCGTCTTCAGACTTCGGTCTCGGCCCGGCGTTCTGCGCGAATCGGTTGAAGGGAAAGGTCTGTTTTGCACCGCGCACCAGGATGGAGACATCTGCCAGCGTGGTCTCGGCCGTGCGAACGACAGGGAGCAACTCGCGGCTCACTTCCTCCACGGAATCGGAGAGGCGCTGCACACTGGTGAGTGTGGATTGAGCACTGTCCAGGATAGCCGGCAACCGACTGGTGGTCCGCTGCATGTCCGCTGTGACACGATCGACCACGCTCAACGTGCGCTGGATCGACCCGGTCATGGCGGGAAGCGCAGTCGCCGTTTGCTCCACCGAGGCGATGGTGCGTTGGACGGATGCAACGACGGCCGGTAAATCTTGCGTCGCCAGCGCCACCTGCTCCAGGGCCTTGCCGCCGGCTTTCAACCCGCCTTGCAAATCCTGCGTAATGGTTTCGACGCGCAGCAGTGTCTGCTTCACGGCCATCAGCACCGGCTCGACCTCATTGAGCAAGTCCCCGATGTCCCTTGGTTCGACCGCCCGAATGGTCGCGCCATCGTGTAACACCGGGCTACCGACAGTGCCCGCTCCGATCTCGATTTGGGTCTGCCCGACCACGACACCGCTCTTGGTGATATGCAGCTCCGAATTGCCTTTCACCATGTCCTGGTAACGAGTCGACAGTTGCAGGGTCAGATCGACCGTCCCGCGCTCGTTGAGGTCCACCTGCTTCACCCGCCCGACCCGAATCCCCGATACAACAACCGGTGCGCCAGGCTCGAGGCCATACGACTTACTGAGGCTGGCCAGCAAGCGGAACTTCGGTTCGAAGAGATGTTCCGTCCTCGACATCCAGAAGCCGGCCACCGCCAGGATCAGGGCGGGAATCAGCACGAATGTGCCGACAATCTGGGCCAATCGCCCGCTGGATAACCGATGTGAATAGTGCATGCCACCACCCCTCAGTTTCGCCGGACCGCCTCGGCAGAACGCGGTCTATTCTATATATCTTTTGAGTGACTCGGGAACCGCGCCGGCCACCGCATCGCGCGCCCCATCGGCCAAAGCCACGCGCCACAGGGCCTCGACCAGCGACTTGCGATCCTCGAGCGGTACGGCGTCCTTCAGCGCCCGGGTAAAGCGCACCGTATCCGGGGCCAGCTGTTCGGCCGTCTCGGCCTCGATGCGCAGCGCGGTGGCGGCCTGCGCCTGCAG
>JBEIQG010000266.1:0-4296 GCA_040376625.1 Nitrospira sp.
CTCGTCGGTCAGGCGACGCAGCACCGAGCAGATCTCGAGTTGATGCTGGAGATCGAGAAAGGCGGTCGGCTCGTCGAGCAGGAGCACGCGCGGCGTTTGAGCCAACGCCCGGGCGATCATCGTGCGCTGACGTTCGCCGCCCGACAGATCGGTCACCGCACGCGAAGCCAGATGGCCGATGTCCATCGTGGTCATGGCCTGGGCGGCCGCAACACAATCCTCTCCATCCTCCCAGCCGAATCCGAGACTCCACCTGCTTTGTCTGCGATGCGGATACCGCCCCATCAACACCGTTTCCGCTACCGTGAAGGAGAAGGCCGGTGCACTCTCCTGCGGGACGAATGCCACGGTCCGCGCCGTTTCCTCTCGTGAAAGACCGGTCAGGTGTCTCCCGAACAGCGAGAGGGTTCCTTTCTGGGGCAGGGCCAGGTTGGCCAGGAGCTTTACAAGTGAGGTCTTACCCGACCCGTTGGGTCCGACGATTCCGAGTATTTCGCCTGCCCCGACGTGGAGGCTCACATCGCTGAGGACCCACCGGCCTTCCCGTACAGGCGATTTGCCATAGCAGAAGGAAACCCCTTGCACGTCGTAAGCATGGTGCCGCTCCGAGTAGTCGTCAGCCGCAATATCTGTCGTAGGCATCCCGTCTGCAGAAAACCTCATGCGAGCCGGTCCTTTCGCCACACCAGCAAGTAGACAAAGAACGGGCCGCCCGCGAGGGCCGTGATGATTCCGACCGGGACTTCCGACGGCACGAAGAATGTCCGGGCGATGGTGTCAGCCACCATCAAGAACATTCCTCCCACCAGCGCTGAAGCCGGCAGGAGCAATCTATGATCCGCCCCGATCACCAGGCGCACCGCATGGGGGATGATCATCCCGATGAATCCGATCATGCCGCTGACAGACACGACGGCTCCGGTGAGCAGCGCGGACACCAGAAAGATCAACCGTTTGGCGCGTTCGGTATCGATTCCCAACGACCGTGCCGGCTCTTCACCCAAGGCCAGGATGTTCAGAACCCGTACCTGCTTAAAGAGCAGGAAGAGACCGGCCAATAGATAGACTGAGAGCGCCGCCAGCGCAGGATAGGCCGGTGCCGTGAGCGATCCCATGAGCCAGGCCATCATGCCGAAGGAACGGTTGGGTTCCATAATCGAGGTGATGAACATGATCAGCGCCGAGAAGATCGCGTTCAGGATCACACCGGCCAGCAGCACGGAATGAATCGGCAGCCGGTCGTAGGTGGCCGCCATCCGATAGACCACCAGTAAGGCCACCAGTCCGCCTACAAACCCGCAGACCGGCAGGAGCGAAAATGCGAGGACCGTAGTCCCGATCCCGAACAGCACCGCAACGGCCACGCCCAGCGCGGCGCCACTGGACACCCCGAGCACATAGGGATCGGCCAGAGGATTTCTGAGCAGGGCTTGTAGCGCCACACCGACGGAGGCCAGACAGACTCCCACCAGAAATCCCAGAAAAACTCGCGGCAGACGTACCTGCAGCAGAATCACGCCGGTCGTGTTGACTGCCTCGTTATCCATCGATCGATCGAACAGCGCAGATGAAAACACGCCGGCAAGTTTCCCAAGTCCGATATATTGTGTTCCGAATTGCAGACAGAGGACAGCCAGGATCAGCGCGACGACCGTCAAACTACCCATGATGAGGCACCAGCGCGCCGGAGTGAGGATGGCCCCATGAAGCCGTTGTTGATGTACGGACAGTGGCACGGAAGTGTGACGACTCGTGGAAGGCAACGGTGGCGAAGCCAATGCGGGAGGAGGAGACGGGGGATGGCCGGCTGAGGGCATCATGGCTGAACAGGCGCCGCTTGAGGAGAGAAGACTTCGGGGTGAATCACCCTCACGAGTTCTTCCAGCCCGTCCATGACGCGCGGGCCTGGCCGATTCAAGGCATCGGCCGCCACTTCGCGCAGCCGGTTCTGTTGCACGGCCGTGAGCGTCGTCCAGCGCCGCCACTCCTGCTGTTCGCGTCGAGGCACCGTTTCAACCGACCCCATCGGAAAGATCAACACTTCGGGATCTTCTTTCAACACCGTTTCCATGGTCAGGCGTGGATAGGGGGTCTCGGCTCCGGAAGCGATATTGTTTCCACCGGCCAGGCCGATCATTTGATGGATGTAACTGCCGGGACCGACCGTGATCAGGGGCCGGCTGTTGATCACGTACAGGACCCGGATGCGCGGCAGATGTGCGGTTCGGCTGCTGATCTCGGCCATTCGGCTTCGCATCGCCGCGGTCATCGCATGGGCTTCCGTCGAGCGATCGAAAATGCGTCCCAGCGTGTGAATGTGAGAAAAAATGTTCTCAACCGAGGTGGCTTCCAGCAGGAGCACGGGGATCTTCAATTCCTCCAGCTTGGCCAGCACATTCGCGCGGTGAAATTCCCTGGGCGCGACGATCAGTTCCGGCCGGAGCGCGACGAGGGATTCAAGATTGGGGTTGGCGTATCCGACCTTCGATTTGGTCTTGGCCGCCGCCGGGAAATCACAGAAATCCGTGACGCCGACGATCTGCTCTTCCAGCCCCAACGCAAACAACATCTCCGTGATACTCGGCGCCAGCGACACCACCCGGGTGGGGGCCTTGGCGACATAGAGTTTTCTCCCCGCATCGTCGATGAATGTACGCGGGGTAATGTTGGCCATGAAAGGCATGCCTGTCAGGATGCCCTGCTGACGACGTTTCATCACCGTGTGATCTTCCTCAGCATCTCCGAGCGCGAAGGCGCCGCAGGCCAGCAGTACTGACGCGACCACGCCCATGCACGCGACTGCATACCGGCAAAGGGGGATGATTCGTAGCGAGCGCAAATAAAAAATCCCCAGGGCCAACGTGGAACCCTGAGGATTGCACCCGCAATATCATCCTCACCTATTCCCCAGCCCACGAGGGAATAAAGGGTCTCCCTCAGGCAGGTCTTCTGGCTCATGGTTCATCCTACTCCCCGCGCCTTCCCAGCAGGCTCGTGACACGTACGTCGTGAATCGCCTCCTGCGTCACGACCTAGACGCATCACGCTTCACGAACAACGCTTCACGGCCACGCGAGTGGCATCGGCGGGTTTCGTCCCCATTTACAGCGGCGGGACCGCGAGGGTTTCTCACCCTCTTCCCTTGACCCGAGGTGTCTTGAAAAGAGACAACCTCTAGGAGCGCATGGCCGATCTTGTCAAGCTCAAACTTGCTCGACCCGGATGTGGTGAAGCATCCCGACGCCGATGCGCCCGAAGTCCTCCCGCACGGCCACAAGCGGACAGGCGTTATGGGCGATATCGGAGCTTCAAGATGAGAATCGCCAGCGTCAGCACAAGAGTCACGAGATTCGCCAGAATGATGGGCAGAGCGCCGAGCATGAGCCCATAAATCAGCCAGAGAAATACCCCGGTCACAAAGGTCAGCAACATTCCCAGCGACACGTCCTGGGCGGAGCGGGTGCGCCAGGTCTGTTGCAATTGAGGGATGAACGCAATCGTGGTGAGGGTCCCTGCCAGCAATCCGATGAGCGTGACCTGATCCATATCTGCAACCTCAGTGGAGTGAGCGGCGCGAGCGGGAGAGGGCATCCTGGTAGGGAGAATTCACCTCAGCGGCTTGTCATGACCCGCGGCGCTATGGTAGCATCCCCTCCCATCTAAGGACTAGTCGTTGAAAGACGCCGCAACAAAGGAGTAGGGCCGTGGCATTTGCCTGTGATCTCTGTGGAAAAAAGCATCAAACCGGTAACAACGTCAGCCACGCGAACAACAAGACGAAGCGCGTCTTCAATCCCAACCTGCAGCGTGTGAAGGCGCTCGTCAACGGGTCGGCCTTGCGCATTCGGGTGTGCACGCGTTGCTTGCGATCCGGTCTGGTCAAAAAAGCCGTCTGATCGTCCCGCTTTTTCCCCCATCTCGTCGGTCCGCCATCTGAGCTCACGCTCGGGTTCCGCCTTCTGTCCACTCGCCCTGGTTCGCTTCGGTTCGTCCTCACACCCCGTCACGAATAGTCTGCCGGCTGAAATGTCCCGGACTCCCGGAAACGGAGGACGTTGCACAAAATCCGGTCCGGAGAAGACGTGCCAGCGCTATCCGTGTACAATCCCCTGCCAGGCAAGCGGGTGAAAAAACGGATCCCATGTGGATCGGGAGGCAATATGATACGGATCAGTCGGTCTTTCTACCTCGTCATCATCTCCATGCTGATTGCGGCCTGCAGCCATTTTCAGAACCGGGAAGCGGCCTATCTGGATTCCGCCAAGGGGTGGGCCACTCAAGCCCAGGTGCGGGAGA
>JBEIQG010000267.1:0-4252 GCA_040376625.1 Nitrospira sp.
CGCTGACCAGCCAGGCCCGTTTACCTTGCCCCCATTCAAGAGCTTGCGGCCCCGCTGAGCCGATTGCGAGAAAAGACTCCGGCGGAAATACGACCTCTATGACGTCCTCTGCCGGCCGCGCGATCTTACGCAATCGCTGCTGAACCGCTTCTACATCTTGCCTCGACTCGGCCCGGGTAATCACCACCGCACTCGCTCGTTCCAGCGCCTCTAAGGGTTCCCGCAGTCTTCCCGATGGAAGCAGCGCATCAAGTCCTGCCGCATCGGTGGCATCCAGCAACACCAGATCGACATCGCGATGAAGGGCTCGATGCTGAAAGCCATCATCGAGCATGATGTAGTCGACGGGATACTGTTCCAATACCCACCGACCAAGCGCGACCCGATCGGCCCCCACCGCCACAACGGCGCGCGGACAACGCTGCGCCATGAGAAACGGTTCGTCCCCGGCCTCCGAGGGGCCGGCCAAGATTCGCGATCCATCGGATACCAGTAGATGCGGCACCGTACTCGTCCGCTTGTACCCCCGGCTCAGGATCGCCACCCGTTTCCCCTTGGCCACCAGCCATTCCGTCAGGAGAATGACGATCGGAGTTTTTCCTGTCCCCCCGACTGTCAGATTACCGACACTCACGACCCGACAGGGTAGCCGTGTGGTCGTGAGCCAACCTTGGCGATAGCACCACAGCCGACACCGAATGATGAGGCCGTACAACCGAGCAACCCAGTACAGCCCTTTGCGAACCGGTTGTCCAGGAAGCAAGAGCGCCATGTCAGTGTTTGGCCATAAGAGGTCCCGGCCCCGTTGCCACACACGAGTCGGAATACGACGGAGCCGCATGGAGGCAAGTCTCAATGAACTCCAGACTCCGTGTGAGTGCGCCTTGATTGTCCAACACCACCTGTCTTGCAGCCTGCCCCATCCGATGTCGAGTTTCAGGCTGACCGAGCCATTCTTCAAGAGAGGTAACGAGGTCCTCCACTCCCATCACGCGGCGACCTCCTCCAGCTTCTGCCAGGAGTGCCGCAACCTCGGCACAATGGTCCGTATGGGGCCCAAACATGACGGGGATACCCCAAACAGCCGGTTCCAACAAATTGTGTCCCCCCACGGGAACCAGAGTCCCACCGACGAATGCCACGACGGCGTCTCGATATGCGCGAGATAACTCTCCTCTCGTATCCAAAATGATCACGCGCGGGCCAGATTGCTTCCCCTGAATTCGACTCCTCCGCTGCACGGCAAATCCGGCTTCTCGCAGCACGGCTTCGACTCGATCCGCTCGCTCGATATGGCGCGGCGCCAACATCAACACGGCTGTGGAATAGGTCTTCACGATGTGTCGGTAGGCCGAAACCAGCAGTTCCTCTTCTCCAGCGTGCGTGCTACCCGCGAGTATCAACTGTTCATGCTCATCGAGCCCAAAGCTCTGACGGAGCAATTCATGTGAGCGAACGTCCGGGAGAGGCTGATCAAACTTGATATTACTGGTCACATGAACGCGCGACGGCTCAGCCCCTAACGCAACAATACGCTGTCGATCCCTATCAGATTGCATGAGACAGAGTGTGAGCGTTTGAAGTATAGATCGATAGAAAGAGCGAATCACAGGCAAATCCTGACGGCCAAATGACCGCGACGACAACCGCCCGTTCACCAACACAGAGGGCACATCCTGTGCTCGTAAGGTCCACAATAAGTTTGGCCATAATTCCGTCTCGACGAACACATACAGCACCGGACGCAGACTGCGGATCATCCGAGCCACAGCCCAGGGAAAGTCAAGCGGAGCATATCGGTGCTTGGCAATACCGCCTAAGCGCTGTTCTACCGCCTCTCGGCCGGTTTCAGTCACCGTCGTGACGATATACCGAAACTCAGGATGACGTTCGTGCAGCGCCTTCACCAACGGGGTCGCGGCGACGACCTCACCGAGTGACACCGCGTGAATCCACACAAGCGGCGAAGCTGTCGTTTGACGATCGGAAGGATGAATGTGCCAACCCATCCGCTGAAGAAAACCAGGGCGGCAGCGGGGCTTGGCCAGCAGCACAGCAATAATCACTGGGGCGGCAAGCAGAAGACCGATGTTATAGAGCAGCTTCCACATGAGAACGAAGTGAACCGTACGAGGCAAAAGGTGAGACGCCCTGTTTAATGCCTGCGCCTCTTACATTTCACGCCTTACCTTTCACACCCATGTCTTTTTCCGCCTGATCCGTCAACTGATTCAACACGGTCTCAAGTTCCACACGAGCTGCTTCGATCGCCGCCTCATCCGCCTCACGTGAGACCCAGAGCGGACGTCCGTAGCAAAAGAGGCCTTTCGAAAACGGGTACGGGACCATGTAGCGATCCCAGCTCGCAAAGAGTTTTTTTTTGAGCAGGCAAAGGCTACCGGCACGATCGGAAGTCCCGTGACTTTCGCCAGCTGGATGACCCCCAGCTTGGCAACGTGACGCGGCCCTTTCGGGCCATCCGGCGTCACTGCGACATCCTGGCCTGATCGAGCTAATTTAATCAATGCGCGCAGGGCCTTAGCCCCGCCGCGGGTACTGGATCCGCGCACTGCCCCATGACCGAATCGCGCGATGATACGAGCAATAATCTCTCCATCTCCATGCTGGCTGATCAAGACATGGGCACGCGTTCCTCGGTACCCAATCGGAATCATCAATTGTTGTGCATGCCAAAATGCGATAATGGCGTGCCCTCCTTCACGATACAAGGCATCGACCGCTTCCTGTCCTCTAGTCTCGTGGCGCATCGTGCGGGCAATACCACGAATCAGTGCCGCTCCCACCGGAGGCAGCACGGACAGTTTCAACCATCTGACCAAGAACGAGTTCTTCATGAATTCAATGTGCCAATTCTTCTGATTGAAACTGCAACGCGTGCAAACGGTGGTAGCTTCCTCCCTGTCGAAGCAAGTCCTCGTGCGAGCCTATTTCGACGACCGTCCCACGGTCCAACACCACAATGCGATCCGCATTCTGAATCGTGGACAGCCGATGGGCAATCACCAACGTCGTCCGATTCTTCATTAGGTTCGCCAAGGCCAACTGCACGATCCGCTCAGACTCCGTATCCAACGCCGACGTCGCTTCATCCAGGATCAGCAAAGGTGGATCGCGAAGCAGCGCACGAGCGATGGCCAGACGCTGGCGCTCGCCCCCTGAGAGCTTGAGTCCCCGCTCTCCGATGAGGGCATCATACCCGTCTGGGATCCGAAGAATGAAATCATGCGCATAGGCCAGTTTGGCCGCCTGTTCAACCTCAGCCTGGCTGGCCCCTGTTCGTCCGAAGGCGATGTTGTTCCGGATGGTATCATCGAACAGCACAATCTCTTGCGACACGATCCCGATATGGGCACGTAATGACTGTAATTCATACGAGTCAAGCGGAACTCCGTCGATCAGAATGCGGCCTGTGGTCGGCTCATAGAACCGCGGCAACAAACTGACTAACGTGGTCTTTCCACTTCCACTACTCCCGACGAGCGCAATGACTTCACCGGGCCTGATGGCGAGATCAACTTTGGTCAGCGCGGGAATCTTCTGGCTCTCGTATCGCAACGAGACACCCTGGAATTCAATGGCACGGTGGATCCCGGCCAACGGAACCATGCCCTGGGTCTGTGCCTGTTCTGTCTTCATGTCCAACACATCAAAGACGCGTTCAGCCGCAGCCAGTGCTTGCTGGATCAGATTGTTGGCCCCAGACAACTTCCGAACCGGGGTATAGGCCAATAACATGGCAGCCATGAACGAAAAGAACGCACCGGGCGTCATCGTCCCGTTAATGACGAGATAGCCGCCATACCAAATAATGACCGCGATGCTGATCACGCCGATAACTTCCATATGCGAATGGCCGATCGACCAGACCTGATTCGTTTTCAAGGTGGTAGCCAGAAAGGCCTGGTTCCGCATTTGAAATCGCTCGGCTTCTGCGTCTTCACGACCGAAGGCCTTCACGACCCTGATGCCAGCAAACGTTTCTTGGAGTGTTGAAGACATATCGCCCATCTGGGCTTGTCCACTCGCCGCCAATTTCTTCAACCGCTTCCCCACTCGAACCATCGTCAGCCCAGCAAGCGGAATCACGACCAGCGAGATTCCCGCCAACTTCCAGTCCTGATAGAGAATCACGCCGACCATTGCTAGAAATGTCAGGGCATTTTGAAACATGTCTTTGATGACGCTCGACGCCGCATTCGCCATCAACCCCACATCGTTCACGATCCGCGAC
>JBEIQG010000185.1:0-7557 GCA_040376625.1 Nitrospira sp.
CGGGCCATGCAGCCTACAATGATGCCAACATCCACAAGCCCCGTGCAGCCGACCAGACAATCCGACGAGATCGAGCGCGTGCAGACCCGCCTGTGTCGCCTGGTGGGACAAGCCATTGCCGACTACCGCATGATCGAGGACGGCGACAAGGTCATGGCGTGCCTCTCAGGCGGGAAAGACAGTTACGGGCTCCTCGAGATCCTGTTGTCCATCCGCAGCCGTGCACCGATCCATTTCGATATCATTGCCGTCAATCTGGATCAGAAGCAACCGGGGTTCCCGGCCCATGTTCTTCCGGAGTATCTGACCCGGCGCGGCGTGCCGTTTCATATCGAAACGCGTGACACGTACTCCGTCGTCAAACGTCTCATCCCCGAAGGCCAGACCACCTGTTCGCTCTGTTCGCGCCTCCGGCGCGGCCATCTCTACCGGCTGGCGACGGAACTGGGAGCCACCAAGATTGCCCTGGGCCATCACCGCGATGACATTCTCGAAACACTGCTGTTGAATCTGTTGTTTACCGGCAAGATGAAGGCCATGCCACCCAAACTGCGCTCCAAGAACGGCCGCCATGTGGTGATCAGGCCCCTGACCTATGTGAAGGAGGCTGAGCTGGCCCGATACGCCGCCCTGCTGCGGTTCCCGATTATCCCCTGCGACCTCTGCGGTTCGCAGGAGGACCTCAAAAGGAAGCAGGTTAAGACCTTGTTGCAGGATTGGGATCAACGGTTTCCCGGTTCCAATGACAGCATGTTCGCCGCTTTGGGAAACATCGCCCCGTCGCTGCTACTGGATCGGCACTTGTTTGACTTTACCGCTCTCAAAGCGGAGGAGCAGCAGACCGAGCCGGCCGCAGGCGACTGCGAGGAGGAGCTGCTCTAACGGGGCGGAGGGTCCGGGCAACGGAACGGCGCGGGTCGTCAGACGCGCTGGCGGAGATGGGTTCGACGGCCGCATCGCAAGCAACGATAGGGATAGTAGCCGATCAGGAAAAAGAAAAAATCCAACAGGCCTTGGCGGCGGGAACGTTTCGTGTACCCTGAACATTTTCCGCAATACGACATCTTACGCCCTCACCTCATCCCGCCTACAGCTTCCAGCCGCCCATTTTGGAAGGAAATATCCTACTGAAACTTCCTAGGTCCATGCAAGTCTAGTTTGCACGACATGTCCCTCGGCACTCAGCGACGGCCGTCGGCTCACGGTGGCACAATCTTTGTCGGCCGATCAGGCGCGAACACGTGCCCCCCCAAGGAGGTGTGTCGGGCTCAGACCGGCCGGCTATGTTCGACGGCGGAGACGAAACCGGTAGACGCAAATGGTGCAGCGAAATGGATAGAACCCGATGAGATGCATAAAAAAATCCCGCCAGCCATGACGGGTCACTCGCTTGGCCTCACCTGAACACATGGGACAATAGACCATGGACTGCTGCGGCGCACCTTTCTCCGTCGCATCAGGTAAGATGACCGAGCTGCGCGGGGACGTGAGTGTGAATCAGTATACTACGTGGACGCAAGTCCTCTCGAAGGAGAACGGCCTGGCACATGAAGCGGTCCACACCATCCCGTCGGACGGGAGCGGAACCCCCACTGTGGTCGATCGCGACAGCAGCCGGTGTGATCATTTTCACCCCGATGTTGCTGTACTCCCTTGCGCCGGAAGGGCCGATTCGCGAAGGGGATACCGTCTTCTCCAGCGGAGCTCACAAGGTCTCGCTTTTTGAACCCGACCGCTACCGGCAGTCCGGCTACGAAGCGACCTGCATGCTCGATCCGAAAGATCCGCTCATTGTGACCCATCCCCCCTCGGAAGATGAATCGGGCGAGGTGATCATCGCCCAGGTCCAAGGCAAAAGCATCATCGAGTGGCCGTTCTGCCCGCCGCAAGCTGAGCTGCTCGTCAAACGACACCACATCACTCAGCAACCCAGCGTCCTTCAGGACATACGGGAGGGACTGCTGCGCCTCTTCAAACCTTCGTAGCGACGCCCCCTCCTCGCCGGCGTCACGCCTTGAGCAACGACGCATAGTGCTGACGAAACTTGGCCACTTTGGGCCCGACGACGTAGGCACAGTAACCCTCAAATGGATTCCGCGCGAAATACTCCTGGTGATAGGCTTCGGCCTCATACCATTGGGTCGCCGGCACCACTTCGGTCACAATCGGATTGGGATAGACGCGCTCCCGCGTGACGGCAGCAATCACCTCCTGAGCAATCTGCTGCTGCTCCGGGGAATGGTAAAAAATGCCGGATCGATACTGCGTGCCGATATCGTTGCCCTGCCGATTGCGCGTCGTCGGATCATGAATCACGAAAAATACGTTCAAGAGATCACGATACGTCACCAGCCTCGGATCAAAGGTGATCCGCACGGCCTCTGCATGCCCCGTGCGCCCACTGCACACCTGCTCATATGTGGGGCCGTCCACCTGCCCGCCGATATAGCCGGACTCGACCGACTGCACCCCCTTCATCTGGTCGTACACCGCTTCAAGACACCAGAAACAGCCCCCCGCCAATGTGGCGATGTCCGTCGCTTCCTGCCCCATGTTCCACCTCGTTCGTTGACTCGCACCGGAAGGCTAGGCCTGCCCTCCATTCCACCATTCCCGCCCTTCACGCTTCAACAAGGCTTCTGCCTCCGGAGGCCCCCAGCTTCCACTCGGGTAATTCGGAAACGCCGCCGCTCCGGGGAGGGACTTCCACACGTCGAGAATCATTTGCACGACCGCCCACCCCAATTCGATATTGTCGGCGCGTTGGAACAGGGTGGCATCCCCGGCCATGGCATCGTGCAGCAGCGTTTCATACCCGGTATGCGGAGCATTGCCGAAATAGTCGGCATACTGGAAGTCCATGTCTACCGTACCGATCCGTACGGTCGGTCCCGGCACCTTGGCGTCGAAACGCAGGGAAATGCCTTCATCAGGCTGGATGCGGATCACGAGCACGTTCGGAACCAATCGATCGACCTGAGTTTTTCTGAACAACATGAACGGCGCCCGTTTAAACTGGACCACGATTTCAGTCAATCGTCTGGTCATCCGCTTTCCGGTCCGGAGATAAAACGGGACCCCCGCCCAGCGCCAGTTATCGATGAAGAGTTTCATCGCCACGAAGGTCTCAGTCATCGACTCAGACCCCACATGCGGCTCCGACCGATACCCCACCACCGCCTTCCCGTCGGACGTGCCCGGGCCATACTGCCCGAATGCCACGAACCTCAGCACGTCCAGCGAACTCAGCGGGACGACCCCGCGCAGCACCTTTGCCTTTTCGTCGCGCACGGCATCGGCGGCAAAAGAATTCGGTGGTTCCATCGCCAGAAAGCAAAGCAGTTGCAAGAGATGATTCGGCACCATATCCCGCAACGCCCCGGCCTGTTCGTAGTAGCGGCCACGATGTTCCACTCCAAGACTCTCAGCGACGGTGATTTGCACATGGTCGATGTATTGGCGGTTCCAAACCGGCTCGAAGATGCCGTTGGCAAACCGGAAGACCAGTATATTCTGCACCGTCTCTTTCCCGAGATAGTGATCGATCCGGTAGATCTGCCGTTCCTGCAACACCCGTTGGAGTTCATGGTTCAACGTCCGGGCCGATTCCAGATCATGCCCGAACGGTTTCTCGATGATCACTCGTCGCCAGATCCCCTCCCGTTCGACGGTCAGGCCATACTCGCCCAGATGCGTCACGATTTGGCCGAACAGACCGGGGATGGTGGCCATGTAAAAGATATAGTTGCCTTGGGTACCCTCGGACGCATCCACCTTTTGCAGCAAGTCGTTCAGCCGTCGATAGGTGGCGCCCTCTTGGAAATCCCCGGCCAGATAATGCACGCGTTCCGACAAGGCCTGCCAGACCGATCGGTCCACGGTCGCCGGCAAGTAGTCGGCCATCACCCGATCCAACTTCTCGCGAAACTCCTCCGTCGTCATCTCGGGACGGTCCAACCCGACGATGGCGAACCTCTCCGGCAGAAAATGGCCGGCCATGAGATTGTAGATCGCGGGAATCAGTTTCCGCTTCGCCAGGTCACCATCGATCCCGAAGATGACCATGACGCAAGGAGTGCGCAGCTGGGGGAGGTCTATCAGAGGTTCCGTGCTCATCGCCCTGACCGTTCAAATTGCATGGGGCATCCTGCCTGATCCTCGCTACAACCGCAACCTCTTCGCCGAGCTCATGACGGTTCTGCTAATTGAATAGGTGTCCGGCCTGTCCCGTGGTACTCATGGAAGTACGACACTCCCGACAACCGGACAGACACCGAACATGCCGCTGTCGTCTCCACAATCACCCCCTCGTCCTGGCCGAGTCCCGCTCCCTGAAGTAAGACTGTGGAGTACTTTCGCCGCACTGTTCGGCCTGCTTACCATGGTGGCCGACGCCGGATTCGTGAACGGCATGACACCCCAACTCACTCCACGGGATGTGCACATCGACGTTCCAGCCGATAGTCTGTTCGGCTCCCTGCCGGTGAACCGGGGTCTCATGGTGTCCATTCAAGTCCCTGAACCAACGGTCCTTCGAGGGGACACACTTGTCGCCGTCTTTGAAACCCCGTCCTCCGCGCCCTACGTGGTGCCGTTAGAAATCGATTTCTCCCGGCATCACTATTCCGCCACCGTCGACCTCGGTCGATTGTCAGGCACCATGGGGACTCCTCCGAAAGCGACCGCCCTTCAAGTGCTCATCGGCCGCCGACAGGGAACAGAGGTGGAAGCCCTTGTGCGCCGCACCGTCGTGGTCACCCTTGCCATTCCCGGATATGCCGATCACCGGTCGACCCGGGCGGATCTCGCCAACAGAATGCCCAATGGTTCAGGGCCGCCTCGACACCAATCCTCGGACCTGGCGTTGCTGGACGAACGAGTCGAAGAGGAGGAATTGATCGGGAACGGAAGACTGCCGCAGCAGGAAGGCTATTGGAAGATGCTGCAGGGACTGATCTATAAAGGGATGCGGAGCGTAGCGGCCACTCGGCGCGGGAGAGAGAGCGAGCGGATGCCGGGCATCGGGTTTCGGTTGTATGCCAACGGCGAGGCTCAATTGATTGAGATCGAACGCACTTCAGGGGATGTGGAAATCGATCAGGCTGCGGTCCTGGCCGTCGTCAACGCCCATCCCTTTCCTCCCTTTCCACCCGGAACCAGCGACACCCACGTCGATGTGCATGTCGATATCCCTGGCTTTGCCCGTTAGAACAACGTCGGTCCTCACCGGACCCCGGACGCGTTAATTGTTGTGCGTCCGATTGAGCCAGTCGATAAAGCGCTGGAGCCTCGTCTGCTCCTCTTGGTGCAGGTGCACAAACACCAGTCCAAAGCCTGTGGCATCCGTCCAGCGCACCTCGGCGACCTCGACCGTCATGGGCTCATAGGGAGCCGGAAATTCGACGTGGAGGGAGAGACAGGCCCGTGAGGGGAGCGACTCCTCACTCACGACATGGCACCCTTCCCTGGAAAGACTTGTGACCAACCCACTCCCGGCAATGGCCTTGCCGGAAAATGTCAGCGGCACTTCGATTTCATACCGGGGACTATCGCGACGCTCCACATGTGCCTTTCAATGATGAGTGATCCGGACTCGATCCATAAAATGTCCGGAAAGGGATACCCTGTTCCGCTTTCGAAATCAACCGTGCGGCCCGGCATATCACAAGCCTGCGCACCGGCCCTGTTGTTACTCAGGCCCCGGACGATCAGTCGGTCAGCGTATCGCTTAGGATACGTGCCCGTATCTCTTGCGATAGCCTGAATCAGGCCCATCGCCGAATCAGACCTACCGGGAATCCAGTCCAACATGCAGCCTGCTCACTGAATCCCGGCTCCCGCTTCGGCTGGCACGAGGGTTGCTGACTACTATGCACAGCAGTTCATTTGACCCGAATTGGAGCATCAGAGGGAGACGTCTCATGGAGCACCTATCGGAAGTCGTCATTACGGTCATTGCCTTCGCAGCCTTGATCGGCCAGTGGATGACAGACCTGCGTTCCACGCCGCACGGGAATCGCCCTACAGGCCCCGAGGAGCGGTGAGACCGCTTTCCATCACCAGGCAACGCCTCAGAGGCCAGGACGATAGACCATGCGCTTCGCCACTTCGATCGCGCCCCTTCGCAGCCCGGCCGGTAGGATTCTGGCTGTGATTGCCCTTGTCCTTATCCCTTTCCCCGTGAGCATCCCCCTGTTGCTGTGGGTGACAGGCCGGCGCCATGTCTCCGGCAGACCTGACCTGCCACGCCGTCTCCATGGATTGCCGGAAGAGATTCCGGAGCGTGCCGCTAAAGTATAGGGAAAACCCTGCCGAAAAAGGTCCATACGCCCTCAGGAACGGGGGCCCAAGGCAAGGAGGCCTTATTATGAACATGGATCTTCGTTCATCCGCTCGGGTCGCCGTGACCTACCCAGTTCGCCTGTCGGGCGACTCGATGATCGGCCAGGGAACCCTCATCAATCTTTCCGAACCTGGCTGCGCGATCGAAACCACCTTACCTGTCCAACCAGGCGACTACCTCGAACTTCATGTGATGGCGCCGGACCAGGCGCGACCGCTCACAGTGGGCCTCGCAAAAGTGCGCTGGGCCACCCAGCAAAAAGCCGGAATCGAATTTATCCGGGTGCGTCGGGATGAGCAGAGCCGCCTGCAGCGCCTGATCGGCCAGGTGCTCGAAGAGTCGTCCACGGAAGCTAGCACGAACGGGCGCGAACTGACCGCTGCCTAATCAGAAGACATCGGCGCCATTCAACGAAGAGCGCGACAGGACAAGAAGTCGGGAGATGCAGGGCGGAGCGTTCAGTGCCCTGCCGGATCCTTGGCAGGATTGGCCATCCGCTTGACGATTATTCTCCGGCCTACGGTCATGAGGGTAAAGGACGTCGCGAACGCGATCGGGACGAAGATCGCCGTCGCCACGTTGGCATTCTTCAGCCAGCCCATCTCGTACCAGGCCTTCAGGACATAACTTCCCAAGCCCGTCAGGTAATAGGTAATCACGATCACCGAGAGACTCTCGACCGTGCGCTGCAGGATCGCCTGGGCTCGCGTGGTGGAGTCCACACTGATCAGCAGCTTCATGTTCTGATCCTGCAATTGGATATTCTGCTCCTGCAGCCGCAACTCGATATGTGTCCGAAGCACCGCTACCGTCGCTTCAAAATCCTTCTCCATGGCATCGATGCGCCGGAGCAACTGCTGGTAGCCCTCGGTGACGCCGGTAATTTTCCAGCTCACATACTCCGAGATCTGCCGGAGCGGGGGATAGGGTCGCTCCTGCAACGCCGCGAGGTTGCTCTGCACGATGCGGTCGTACGGTACCGAAGCGGAGAGCCTGTACCGCATCGACTCGGCCAGCCGGCTCACCTGTAAGAGGTCCTGGGTCAGGACCGTCAGCCATTTCTGCATGGTCGGCGGGGTGGTTCCGCCTAGCTGCTCAATCAAGACCGCCCGCTGATAGAGATGCCGTTGCTCATAGTCATGGATCTGATCGACGGCGCGCGAAAACGCTTTCATCGGCAGCATGACGAGATGGTAATAGTTTTCGATGGCGAC
>JBEIQG010000142.1:0-9885 GCA_040376625.1 Nitrospira sp.
CCCCACATATTCCAGCAATGTGGCCACCGCGCCTCCAAGAAGAGGTGCATGATGCCATAAGAGGCGGGAAGAGGGCAAGATGGACCTCTCACCCCCTGCTATTCAGGACAGAATCGATTAAGTCGTAGCCGAACGCTCTCTCGTGGGCCGCATGCGCAGTAAGTACACACCCAAGATAAGGACAATGATAACTGTCACGTTGAGGCCAACATCCATTACATATTGCTGAAAGAGTTCCTGCCGGGCCTCTCGTGTCACCATCTCGAGCTGATGTGACAATTCTGCACTAGCCGTCAACACCCGTCGCGTGCAGGCGATGATGCCGACCGCCAGATACGGCTCCAACTCCAGCACCTCGGTCTGAAGAAACCGCACCACCGTCCTGAACAATTCCAGCAGGATGATGACGAGCAGCAAATCATTCAACAATTTGAGTCCGGCAGGCAGGAGTGAGACATCGTTGGAGCGCGAGAAAAAGGCGTACCAGGCATGCACAAAAATCAGCATGCCCAAGGCCAGCAAGCTGAATCCCGCCGCGACATAGCCTAGCCGATCCAAATGATCCATGAATCCCAACAACCACTGCATCGTCGCCCGGCGAGACTTCTCAAGTGGCCCGGGAGGGGTCACAGGCGCCGTCATGCTGTTCCTGCCTGACCGGTCGGCATGGGCAAGTCCTCCCGCGGTTGACCGAATTTCAAACCGTTGACGGCCTTGGCCGTGATAGTGTGGCCACAGCAGTTGACCCCCTGAAACCCGGCGCCTCCGTCGATCACCATCAGGCGCAGGCCGCAAGAGTCGAGGAACTGCCGCCTTTCTTCCAGCATGGCCCCGGGGAGCAACTCGCCTTTCTTCCGGCCTCTCGACGAGATGAGATCCGGCACCACATCTTCTTCGGTCAGCTCATGCCCGCAGCAGAGGATCTTCTGGAATCCCTCTCCGCCGCCGGTCACCTTGACCACGAGTCCACACGAATCCGGAAAACGTTTTCGCTCGTCTAGAATGTCACCTTTTTTGATTGCCATAGCGCCTCGATATGAAAGAGAAGAGGAACCGGTACTGCATCAACCTCGGTGTTCTCCGGCCACCTTGGGAGCCGTGCGGGCAAGCGACAGACCCTTTGCACCCTCGGGGGTGCGGATTTTTGATACGAATGGCCGTCGCATACCAGCCGTTCACACGTGCGTCACCGGAGAATCGTGAGAGGCTGAGAACTGTGCCGGTTCCAACGACTGAGGTTTGGGGATGCGCGCATAAGCGTTGTGCCAGGAATCGAGCAGCATCTTGTGCGAGCGGCACCCAACCACTAATCGGGCATCGGAAATCGTGACAGGCTTGTAGGGATGGAGGTACCGTGCCTTGAGCTTTGCCAGACGGGTCAGCGACTGGTCCAGCCTCTCTTGAGTGATCCGGCCATCTTTCACCGCACGCTCCACCGCCTGCATGGCGGTCATGACACGGTCCTGATCCTTGCAGATCAACAGGACATCGCATCCGGCCACAAACGACCGGACCGCCGCTTCGCCGATACCATCGTGATCGATAATGGCATGCATCTCCAAATCGTCGGTGAACACCACGCCCTCATACCGCAACTCGTCGCGCAGCAAACGCTGGATCACTGCTGAGGACAAGGTCGCGGGCGCGTCTGGGTCCAAGGCCCGATACAGCACATGGGCGGTCATCAAACTGGCGACGCCAGAACGAATGGCCTGCTGAAAGGGAGGTAACTCCGTATCACGCAACCGTTGGAGCCCTGCATCTACAACGGGAAGTTCTTTGTGTGAATCCGTCGCCGTGTCTCCATGGCCGGGGAAGTGCTTCCCGCACGCGACCACCATATTGTCCTGCAGCCCTCCGATGGTCGCCAATCCCATGGCACCGACAAGTTCGGGAGACGCGCCGAATGCCCGATCGCCGATGACCGGATTGTCCGGATTGCTGTTCACATCCAGTACCGGAGCCATGTTCATATTGATCCCAACCGCCCGCAACTCTTTCGCAATGGTCGCGGCGGAGGAGTAGGCCAGTTCACTGGAGTTGCACTGCCCCAGCTGTCCGCAGGGGGGGAAAATCGTAAATCCTGGCGGTAGACGAGACACGCGGCCGCCCTCTTGGTCGATCGCGATCAGCAGCGGCTGAGCGGGTGACAGTTTCTGCAGCGCATTGGTGAGATCGACGATCTGCTGAACCGATTCAAGATTGCGGCGGAAAAAGATGATGCCGCCCGGCTTGTAGGCCGTCAGAAACGAGGCCTGGTCTTTGGTGACCGTGGTCCCGGTGAGGCCCATCATAAACAGCTGACCGATCTGCTCGCGTAATGTCATCACTCGCTACTCCGACGATCTGGTGAGAAGCAGGCAGAGCCTCCATTGCATTCACTTACCGAAGGCAGGGCCTACGGCAACGTGCGGTCCAGGAGGAACTGAATGAGTAGGCGCGTGCCGATCCCCGTCGGACCCTTCGGCAAATACGCTCGCTCACGTTCGCTCCAGTCGGTGCTTGCAATGTCCAGATGGATCCAGGGGCAATCGCCGACAAACTTGCTCAAGAACAAGGCAGCGGTGATCATCCCACCGCCTCGGCCGCCGATATTCCGCATATCCGCCACATCGCTACGCAGTTGCTCGAAATACTCCTCCCACAAGGGCATCTCCCACACGCGTTCGCCCGCGCGCTGACCAGCGTTCCGGACCTGTTCTTTCAACTGATCGTTGTTGCCGAACATCCCGATGGCAAATTGGCCGAGCGCCACCACGCAGGCGCCGGTCAGGGTCGCGATATCGATCAAAACCGCCGGTTTGAAACGGGTGGCATAGGCCAACGCATCGGAGAGGATCAATCGGCCTTCGGCATCGGTATTCTGCACTTCGACGGTCTTGCCGGCGAGGGTCGTCACGATATCTCCCGGCCGCATCGCGCGCCCGCCCGGCATATTTTCGGCTACGGGCAGAATGCTGACGAGGTGGAGGGGAAGCTTGAGCCGCGCTGCGGCCCGCATCGTCGCCAGGACTTCGGCGCCGCCCGTCATATCCGCCTTCATATGTTCCATGTTCTCGGCTGGCTTCAGCGAAATGCCGCCCGTGTCGAAGGTGATGGTCTTTCCCACCAGCACTACCGGAGGATCTCCCTTTTTTGCTTTGGCGCCCTTGTATTCAAGGATGATGAACTTCGGCGGTTCGTGGCTGCCACGTGCCACACCGAGCAAGGCCCCCATGCCGAGTTGTTCCATATCCTTCTGTTCGAGCACCTTCAGGCGCACGCCGGATTCTTTGGCCACCGCCTTGGCTTCACGCACAATACGCGTCGGAGTCATCACGTTGGCCGGATGGTTGCAGAGGTCGCGAACAAGCACCGTCGCTTCCGCCGTCGCCACGCCGCGCCGGATTCCTTCGTTTATCTGAGGAAGCAGCGACGCCTGCGCGGTATAGATGGTCAGACGCTCGACATCGATCGGCTTGGTTCCATTGGCGCTGCGATAGGCAATGAATTGATAGTTCCCAAGAATGGCTCCTTCGGCCATGGCTTGCGCCACATCCTGAACAGGAAGTTCTTCCAGCAGGGCCCCCGGCATCACTACGACGAATGAGGTCACCTTGGCTTGACGGACGCGTTTCACCGCCGAGCCTAAAGCCTGGCGAAAGGCATCTAGTCGGAGATCTTTCTCCTTACCCAATCCAGCCAGCAGCAGCCGTTTGGCTCTGGCCTTGCCCTGGGTATGGACCACCAACCCCTCGCCGAGGTTGCCTTCAAATTCTCCGCGCCGAATCAAGGCGGCCAGCTGTCCCCCGAGTTGAGCATCGATGGCGGCTGCCTCCTGCGAGAGATCTGAACTACCCGCGCAATGGAGTAACACCAGAACCTCGGCCGCTTCATTTTCTGCCCGTCCGACCTGTGCTTGAACTTGGATCTTCTTCATCAATCCTCCTGGTTCTTACCGCTCAGCCGTCATCATCGGCCGCCCCTCCGACCGCCCATCGTTCAAAAATCACGATACCAGTTATACGCCACGCATATCCGGCGCCCAAATGTATTTGTGCATTTGCAGTTGGAACCGCACGGGTAGCTTGTCGGCCAGTATCCACTCCGCCATATGCCGCACGTCCGCCTCGCCAAACACCGGACTCATGAGCACCGTGCACCGCGCCGGAAGATCGTAGCGATGCGCCACCTCTCGAGCCCATTCATAGTCCGCCCGGTCCTTGATCACAAACTTCACTTCATCCTGAGGAGCAAGCCGGTCGAGGTTCGACCAACACATGCGGTCGGTCATTCCACTCCCGGGACATTTGACATCAAGAATCACATGGACGCGCCGATCGACGCCGGTGGTATCGATGGCCCCGCTGGTTTCCACGAGCACCTCGAAGCCCTCATCACACAGGCGAGTCAACAAAGGCAGCGACTCCGTCTGGCTCAGCGGTTCCCCCCCTGTCAGTTCCACCAGATCACAATCGAAGGCGCGGACCTGATTGACGATGCTGTCGACCGTCATATCTCGACCCCCATAGAACGCGTAGGCCGTGTCGCACCAGGTGCACCGTAATGGGCAACCTGTCAATCGGACGAACACGCAGGGGCGGCCGGCATAGGTGGACTCGCCCTGGATGCTGTAGAAAATTTCGGTAATCTTGACCATTGCCGATTGACTTAGTGTCGCACTGATGGATGGACCGAGGGACCTATTTCCATCTCGTCACAGGCCATCCGTGTCGACGCGCAATACGATCCATTCCGCGAATCGGATTCACGACCAACGGGTGCCCCACCATTTCCAGCAACTCCACATCGCCGGGACTATCGCCATAGGCAAAAGACTGCGTCAGATCAATGCGAGAATCCTGGGTCAACCGAGCGATCAACGCACGCTTCCCGGGCCCATAGGGGAGCGGAATGCAGACTTCGCCGGTAAACCGACGCTGTTGCCGTTCCAGCTTGGCGGCCAGTACGGTGGGCACCTCCAGCAACCCAGCCAAAGGAGCGATGAGGAAGTCGAGGGATCCGGTCACGAGCACGATCTGATGCCCCGCCCGGCGATGTTCGTCCATGCGAGCCAGTCCCTGGGCCGAGAGACGCGGAAACAGCTCGGCTCGACAAAATTCCTCAGCCAGCGACTCAACCTCGGCCGCAGCCTTCCCGGCCAGATAAAGCTTCCGCTCACGCAGGGGGTGCAATGACATCGGGGGCGCATTACGAAGTACCCAACCGACACTGTCCCGCAGCTCGCGCCACCCGACAAGACCCCGCTTCCAGAGAAAACGAAAAAAACGGACTTCGCTCGCCTGACCGGGAAGCAAGGTATTGTCGACATCAAACAACGCGGCAATCTCCGTCTGCCGACTGGTGCCCGAAATATGTGAGACTGAGAGAGGCGTCATCTCGATTATTAGCCTGCTGATCGCTGTGATGAGGAAGGATCTGCGACAAGTCCGCGCAGCACGCGTGAATTCTACTGGACAACTAGTTGATTGACAAGCATTTTGGACCACTTCTATAATGCGCTTCCTCTGAGGCCTGGCACCAGCCTAGCGAGAATGCGCGTTTCACCGCCGTCTAGCTTATGTGTACCTCGCTTCACGTTTCGACATAGAGACTCTCGGTTGCCGAAGTGGTGGAATGGCAGACACGCACGTTTGAGGGGCGTGTGGCGCAAGCCGTGCGGGTTCAAGTCCCGCCTTCGGCACCAAACTCAACAGCCGTATGACGAACTCTCGTCCCCTCAGCGACTCGCCGTACATGCGGCATGTTCTCTTTAGCATCATTCTCCTCCAGTTGCCTCTTCTCTCCGGAAGAGTGCACCCCACACGAGCGCCTCTGCCTTACGCCCCGTTGTGCAGGTGACAGCTATGGTCGATGGTCTTGCATTCACTCGCTGACATAGATAAACGGCCCTATTCCACTAGGGCCCAATTACATTCCCAATTGTCAATCATCTCTAACCGCCTCCTCCGGCTTGGTGCTATGATGTGCTGCTTGAAAGCCGATTCAAGGGTATATTCAGCGCCACATCTCACACCATCATGCACGTTCTGCTGAAGCAGTCCCCTCAACCCCATAGAATTCACGCAGGGCGATGGAATGGCCCACTGAGCATGCAGCCCGCTCGTAGCAGACGGAGGCACCTGTGACTGTGCAAGATGCGACAATGGCCCTCCCGCCCTCGGGGGATTTCGGCAGCGTTGAGGCCCTTGTCCGAACCCTGTCCTGCCAAGCATCCATCGGCATGTTTCTGTCGGACCCTGAAGGCCATACGCTGTATCTTAATGAGCGGCTGCGTCGCATCGCCGGACTTCCCATCACACCGACACCCGGGGAATGCTGGCGTAATGCGCTGGCACCCGAAGATCATGAACCGATCTGCACCGAATGGTCCGGCGCGACCAGCGCCGAGCGCAGCTTCTCACGCGAATTTCGCTTCCGGCGGCCGGACGGCTCGCTACGCTGGGTCATGGCGGAAGCCTTCCCATTGCGCAGCGACAGAGGACACACCGACGGTTACGTCGGCATTGTGCGTGACATCACCCCCAGACAACTGGCATTGGAAGCGTTGCACGCAAGCGAAGAACGCTACCGGATTCTGGCGCAACAGTCGCCCCATGCAATCCTCGTCCATGCGGACAACGTCATCCTATTCATCAATGAAGCGGGCATCCGGCTCTTCGGACTCTCGACCACAGACCCCATCGAGGGACGCCTGCTCTGGGATTGCCTCCCGAAAGAATTCCTCCACAACCTCCCCTTAGGGGAGGCTGCCCCTCGCCACCCGGTCGAACGACGATTGGTACGACTCGATGGACAGGTGATTGATATCGAGTTGCTGGCAGCCGCTGTCGTGTTCGAGGGGCATCCGGCCATTCAGGTACTGGGCGCCGATCTCACGGAACGAAATGCAATCGCCGGACAACTGCATCGGGCAAAAAAAATGGAAACCGTGGCGACGTTGGCCAGCGGCATCGCCCACGAGTTTAACAATTGCCTGACCGCCATCATGGGGTTCTCGGACCTAGCCTTGCCGTCACTCGCACCCGACAGCCGCGTCCATGGCCATATTCAGCAGGTGGTCCTCGCATCGAAACGGGCCCGAGATCTCGTAACGCAAATGCTCATGGTCGGGCGACAGGCGGACGGGGCGAAACAGCCGCTCTCGCTGGATATCCTCCTCAAGGAAACACTGCGAGTGCTGAAAACGAAACTACCGGAGGCCATCAGCCTTCGCGAATGGATTCCCGGGGCAACCAGTCCCGTGATGGCCGATCCGACCCGGATCCATGAACTCTGCATGAACTTGCTCGCACGTTCCCAAGAGGCTATGTCAATCAGCGGCGGGGTGTTGGAGGTCCGTCTCGACAATATCCGCCTCGAACCATCGTCGACCGGTCACGACCTTCCGCTCTCACCAGGCCATTATGTGCGCCTCATGATCTCGGACACCGGCGAAGGCATTCCCTCTGATCTCCAAACGCCGATCACCTATCCGCTGTTCGCTCCCCCTTCGACGGGAAGCAAGGTAGGAGAGGGACTCGCGGAACTGCAGCGAATCGTGAGCGAGCATGGCGGAACACTGCATGCGACCAGCGCCGCCGGTCACGGCACCACCATCGAGGTCTATCTACCTGCGATGCCTCAGCCCGGTCAGGCAATGGCTCAAGACCCGAGCCGCGAGCGCGCAGCTCCGCTCACGGAAGCGAAGGAATTTCTTGCTGAGCATAACAAAGAGCGGTAAATTTGCCGTAGTAATTGGACGGCGTGGAAGAACCACCGTCGGCCGTCTCCTGAGAGCCGCAACCCCATACCCAGACACTCGAACACGAATACTCCTGTGAGGAACGATATGCCCTCGGTCCTGATCGTGGATGATGAAGAAGCGATTCGCCGACTGATTCGCAGCACGCTGGAACAGGCAGGCTATCATGTCCGTGAAGCGGCCGACGGCAAAGTAGGGCTGTCGTACTATCGCCAATCGCCGGCCGATCTCGTAATCATGGATATCCTGATGCCGGACCAGGACGGCCTTGAGAGCATTTTGACGCTCCGTCGCGAATTTCCCGAAGCCAGAATTATGGCAATCACCGGCGGCAGCGACATGATCGGCATCTTAAACTTCCTCGATGTGGCCCGTATGCTGGGCGCGCGCCGCACGCTCCAGAAACCCTTTGAGATGCAACAGCTCCTGGATGCGGTGCAGGCCGAGATCGCCGGCTGACCGACGCCTGCCTCATCCGGTCCGTTCGTTATACCACCCCCCTGTCACATTGACTTCCGGCGCATCGATCCGCAGACTAGCGCCCGCTTTCCATTCTTCTTCCCACAAGAGAGATGTGATCATGAAGACGTGGTCAACTCCACAGCTGCATGCACTGCTCGGCGGCATCGTCCTTGCCATTGGGATTTTCGTCATGTGGGAGCAGGCGGTGACCACCTGGGCCCTGCTCGTCGCCGCCGCATCGACTGCCTTTCTGTGGTGGCAGGGACGCAGCATCGCGGCCGTCTGGGCCTGGACCACCATGGGGCTCGGTATCGAAAGCATGACTTGGCCGATTGTGACGATGATTCGAATGCGGATGGGGGGAAGTCAGCCGACCGATGAGCAGATGGAAACGATTCTGAACGCCGTGTTGTTCGGACTGTTCACATCGGTCTTTTGGGTCACCTTCGCCTTCGGGCTGTTCAAGCGAATACGCCAACAGAACGCCCCACCGCCCCCACCCCCAGGAACCGAGCGGGTCACGGCACGGAGCAAGAAGAAACGGGCCAGACGCTGACTCTGGTCATGTCATAGAAACCGGATCGACATCGATATCGAACCGGAGGCCCCCTCGTCGAGACTCCCGGTCGAGGACCTCACGGGTCCGCTCGACTATGTGTCTGCCTGCCTCAAGAGAGAGGGACTTGACCAGGATCTGCCAACAATAGCGACCTCGCACCATGGCATGCGATGCGGGAGACGGCCCCAGGATAACGAGACCGCTCGTCTCTCCACCGAAACCAGCGGAGCGCTGCGACAAAGGCGACCCGTCGCCGGCGTTGGGCCCTCGGTTTCCGGTACTCGCCACCTCCGCCCGGAGCAACTCCGCCCAGCGACCGGCCGCTTGAGCAACCACCGGTTCAAGCGTCCCGGACACGTTCAACCTCACAAGCGACGTCAGAGGCGGATATTGAAGCATCCGCCGAAAGGCTTGCTCCTGCTGAAGAAACACGGAATCGTCACCAGCGGCAACCGCCATAATCGCGTGATGATCCGTCAATCGGGTCTGGATCATCACCACACCGCCGGCATGAGCGGGCAGAGCTAACTCCACGGCATCCACCAGGCCATGGTACATCCGTTCTGCGGAGCGAAAATCCGGCACGTGCAGACCGGCATCCGCGTCCGGAACCCCGACAAACGCCGCCCGTGCCTGAAGTCCAAACCGGAACAGCATCTGGGTACCGATCACAATGTCCAATTCGCCAGCGGCAAGCAGCCGACTGAACGCTCGTGCATCAACAGGCCGGCGAATCGTTTCTCCATCTACACGGCCCACACGTGCCAGAGGAAACCTCCGTCGCACGGCCTCCTCGAGACGCTCCGTACCCGACCCAACCGGCTCCAATTTGAGCGATTGGCACCGAGTACAATGATCAGGCACGGGCTTCGTTCGCCCGCAGTAATGGCAGCGCACATGATTGCTGCGCCGGAAAAACGTCAACGCAACACTACACGTGTCACACTGCGGCATCGCGCCGCAATCCCCGCAATGCAAGACGCTCGCAAATCCTTTGCGATTTAGGTAGAGAATCGCTAGGGCTCTCTGCCGAAGAGCTTCATGCATGCCCTCATAGAGCGGCGGCGATAACAAGGTCCCCGTCGGAATCTCCCTGGAGTATTCCTTCAAATCGATGACC
>JBEIQG010000026.1:0-24289 GCA_040376625.1 Nitrospira sp.
ATCGAGACCCGTATCCAAACGATGTTGGAGCGGATTGTGGGCGTCAATAAAGCCGTGGTGCGTGTATCGAGCGTGCTCGATTTCCGAAAAATAGAAACCACCGAGGAACGCTATGATCCGAACGGACAGGTCGTCCGCAGTGAGCAACGAGGACAGGAAAAATCCAGCGGGGTGAACGGCACCTCGGGCGGCGTGCCCGGCGTTGAGTCGAACGTGCCGGGTGGCACCGAGACCGAAGGCGGGCAAACCAGTTCCAACAACAACCAGACCAAAAACGAGACGGTCAATTATGAAATCAGCCGGACCGTGTCGCGCATCGTGGAGCCGACCGGCACCATCAAGAAGCTTTCGGTCGCAGTTCTGGTAGACGGCACGTATGAGGGCGGGGGCAAGGCGGGCGAAGCCGGTGCGGACCAGCCCAAGAAATATGTGCCTCGTTCTGAGGAAGATATGAAACGCATCGAAGAAATCGTCAAGAAAGCGATGGGGTATTCGACCGAACGGCAGGATCAAGTGGAAGTAGTAAGCATCCAGTTCGGTCTCGGAGCGGAAGAACCGGCCGGCGGCGTCGAGGCCACACCGGACGCGAGCAAGGCCTGGATGCCTTACGTGCGTTACGCGGTCGGCGGCGTCCTGTTTTTCCTGATTTTCTTCATGGTGGTTCGTCCGTTGATGGTGATGCTGGTTCAGTCCGCGCCCGCATCCGGCGGCGGCGAGACACCGGCGCTGCCCGCATCGGTGGGACAGGTGGAAGCGGCCATCAGCGGCAAGCAGCCGGGGCAGATTATCGATATGGCCAAGAACAATCCCGCCAATACCGCGGTCGTCGTGAAACAGTGGCTGAAAGGTAACACCTAACCAAAATAGATGATGAATAAAGAACTGTCGGGCGCACAAAAAGCGGCAATCTTACTTCGAGCCATCGGTGAAGAAGCGGCGGCGGCGGTCATGAAGACACTCGACCCAAAGGATATCCGCAAGCTCGGATCCTTCATGAAGGAGACCGCGAACATTACGAAACAGGAAGAGGACAGCGTGATCGCGGAGTTCGAGCAGGCGAGCTCATCCGGCGAGGTGCAATTCGAAGGACGTGAATTCATGGAAGCCATTCTGAAGAAGGCGTTGGGCCCTGAGAAGGCAGCCAGAATGATGGAGTCCTTGAATACGAAGACCTATCCCGGGATCGACGCCTTGAAGTGGGTCGATCCCCGAACCGTGGCGCAGATCCTCAAAATCGAGCATCCCCAGACGATTGCCGTCTGTCTCGGGCAAATGGAGGCCGAACAGGCCAGTGCCGTGCTGGCGTTATTGCCGGTCCATCTGCACGCCGACGTATCGCTGCGCTTGGCGACGATGCAAGAAGTGCAGCCGGAAGTCCTGTCAGAGTTGAGCGATAGCTTGCAGGAAATTCTGTCGGCCTCCATGGGCATGTCGAGCATGTCGGTCGGCGGCGCCGAGTTGATGGCCGATATTCTGACGCGTGTGGATAAGAATACCGAAGGGGCCATTATGGCCAAGATCACTGAACGTGATCAGGCCCTGGCAGAGAGCATCCGGGCGCTGATGTTCGTCTTCGACGACCTGGTGGAACTGGATTCCCGCGGCATGCAGGAACTCATGAAGGAAATCAGTAAAGAAGATCTTCCGGTCGCGCTTCGTGGCGCCACTCCTGAGATCAAGGAGAAATTTCTCAAGAATATGTCCAGCCGCGCGGCCGAAATGCTCAAGGAGGACATGGAAACGCGCGGACCGGTCAAGGTATCCGATGTCGAGAAGGCGCAGCAGAACATTCTCAAGGTGTGTCGCAAGCTTGAGGAGGAAGGCCGCATCGTGATCGGGGGCGGGGGAGGCGAGGAGTTACTGTAGATGGGAACCGTCGCCTTGGGAAAAGGCGTGCCTCAGACCGCTTCTGCGCCATCCGACAAGGAACTCGCGCCCCGGGCGGTCCTCATCGTCGACGACGAACCATCCATTTGTCTTCTCTTGGCCGAGATGCTGCAGTCTACAGGGCATCCGGTTCTCACGGCCGGATCCGTCACTGAGGCGCTGACGCTGATCAAGGCACACCCGGTCGCCGTATTGATCGTCGATGTTCAGCTGGCCGGGACCGACGGGATCGGATTTTTGCAGCAGGCCCTGGATGTCGATAACCGCTTGCTGGGCATCGTGATGACCGGGCACGGCAACATTGAGCTGGCTGTCCGGGCGATGAAATCCGGTGCCGCCGATTTCCTCACCAAGCCGTTGGAAGTCGAAATAGTTCAACTGGCCGTATCGCGACTTCTGGAGCTCTACCGTCTCAGACAGGAAAATACCGTTCTCACACGCACCTTGATTCGTTCCGGCAACATTCAGTTGCGGACGGTGCCGCTGGCCGATTTTAGTCGAGGCAACCGGCCCTTCGGAACGGACGACGCGACCGAGTTCGAGCGCGGCGTGGCGGAAGGAGAAAAGCGGGCCACGGAGCGGGTCGCCGCGCTGCGCCAACGGGAACAGGCCCTGGTGTCTTCGCTGACGGCGCAATTGGAGGCAAGCTGGCGTAATTTGCACGACACCGTGGAAGAGGAAGTCGCATCCCTTTCATTCATGATCGCACAGAAGGTCCTGCGCGAACTGGTGACGGAAAAACGTGAGGTGATCGTCACGCAGGTACGGACGGCGCTGACGCATTTGCATGAGAGCGGGCTTGTCCGCATCCGGGTACATCCGTCGGATCTTCCGCTGCTTGAAGCATCGCGAGCGGCATTGAGTCAGACGCCGCACGGGGTATTGACCCTGAAATTTGAAACGGATCCCGGGATTAGTCCGGGAGGCTGTCTCGTGCAGGCACAAAGCCTCTTGATCGATGCCACACTGGATACCCAGCTGCTTCGTCTGGGTGAAGCCTTGAGAAAGCGGGATGCCGGTGAAGCTTAGCGAACGCCTCGAACAAGTCGAACCTTTGTCCGTAACGGGCCGGGTGGCCCAAGCCGTCGGTATCGTCATTGAAGCCTCGGGACCGTTTACCTCTGTCGGGGAGGTCTGCGAGATCACTCGTGAGGGTGGTCACGGTGCCGTGATGGCTGAAGTAGTCGGATTCCGTGAGGATCGTGTGTTACTGATGCCGCTCGGGGAAATGCAGGGTATCGGACCGGGCAGCCGTGTGGTGATGAAGGGGCACGTGGCTTCGGTGCCGGTCGGACCGCAGATGTTGGGGCGAATTTTCGATGGACTCGGGCACCCGCTGGATGGGTTGCCGCCGCTGCGCACGGACCTACAGGTTCCATTGTATGCGCCTCCGCTGAATCCATTACATCGCGCCAGAATTACGCAGCCGGTCGATCTCGGCATTCGGGCAATCAACGCCCTGTTGACCTGCGGTCAAGGCCAGAAAATCGGCGTGTTTGCCGGATCCGGCGTGGGAAAAAGTGTGTTGTTGGGCATGATCAGCCGGTATACGCAGGCGGACGTCCGGGTCATCGCTCTCGTCGGCGAACGGGGGCGCGAAGTGAAGGAGTTCCTGGAGCGCGATCTGACACCGGAAGCAAGAGCCCGTTCGATTGTGGTAGTCGCGACTTCGGATCAACCGCCGCTGGTGCGCATTCGCGGCGCCTTGGTGGCGACGGCTATCGCCGAATACTTTCGCGATTGCGGCAAACATGTGTTGCTGATGATGGATTCCCTTTCCCGGCTGGCCTATAGCCAGAGAGAAGTCGGACTGGCCATCGGCGAACCGCCCACTACCAAGGGGTATACACCGTCCGTCTTTGCCGTGTTGCCGAAATTGTTGGAACGTGTGGGCCCGGCGCAAAGCGGGGGCAGCATTACGGGACTCTACACCGTGCTTGTCGACGGTGACGACCTCAATGATCCGGTCGCGGATGCCGTTCGCTCCATTCTCGACGGGCATATTGTGCTCTCACGTGAACTGGCCGCGCGCAATCACTTTCCAGCGATCGATATTCTGCAGAGTACCAGTCGGGTCATGCGGGACATTGTCTCGCCGGCGCACTATGCCGCGGCACGATTGGTCCTGGAACGAACGGCGCTCTATCGGCGTTCTGAAGATCTCATCACCCTGGGTGCGTATAAGCCGGGCACGAGCAAAGACCTGGATAAAGCCGTGGCCGCTCATGAGGGCATCACGGCGTTTCTGCGCCAGGAGACGAAGCAGTCAGTCGGGTTGTCGCAGTCCATCGACGCATTACTCGCGCTGGCAGGAACGATTCAATGAACGTGACCGTGCTTCGCACCTACGCGATCCAACTTGAAGAGGTTGCCAAGCTTGAGTTGGCAGAGCTCGCCGGCGCGCTGCAAGAGACGGTCGATCGTATGGCGATGTTGGATTCACGGGCGAGAGCGGATGCCGACCAATATTTGCTCCGGGTCCGACAGGGGAGCACCGTGGAGCAGGTATACGGTCACCTCGACGCGATGAATCAGGCCATTGCGGCACAAAAGCGGATGGAGCAGGTCCAGCGCGATCAACAGACCAAAATGGAAGCCAAACGCGGAGAGCTCCTGGAAGCCATGCAGTATCGGAAAAAGCTGGACCTCCTCGACGCGCGCGCCGCGCAGGAACGACGTCGGCAGCGGGAACGGCAGGATCAGCAGTTGCTGGATGAGCGAGCCTGGCGCCGTAGTCCATTACGAAAGGGAGAACGGGCATGACCGAGACGGGGAGGGGTGACGTTCGAACATGCCACACAGCGAGGATTCTCCGAGTAATCTTCGGTGTGGCCCTGCTGGGGGGGATGGCCACGGCAACTCTTGCGGATGAAGTGGCTCCGGCGCCGGTTTCGGCTGGCACGAAGGAAGAACCGTCAGCCGACCCGATCAAGAAAGAGGTCCAAGGCCCCGCGATGAGTGCGCCGCGTGAGATTTTGCAGATGCTGGAGCAGCGCAAACGGGCCCTGGATAAGCGTGAAACGGCGTTACGCGGATCCGAAATGCATCTCCTGGAACTCAAAGCGGAACTCGAACAGATTGTCACGCGGCACGAACAGGCGGTGGAGGCCGAAAAAAAGCGTCGTCAGGCCGCCCAGAGCAAGGCGAACAGTGACGCAGAGAAACCCAAGGCGACGACCAAACCAGGAGGGGCGGCCAACGTCAATCAGACGCAACTTGCGAAAATTTACGAAACAATGCCGGCCGAGGAAGCCGCTGCCCGCCTGGAGCGTATGCCGGATCGGAAGGCAATCGAAGTACTGCGCCTGATTAAGGGCAAATCTGCCGGCGCGATCCTCGCTGAAGTCAAACCGGAGCGGGCAGCCCGCCTGACCGAACAGTTGCTGACAGCCCCGTAAACAGACTCTTCGTGTCCCGGTGATTCGGCAGGTTTTGCCGTCACCTCCTGCAGAAACTTCCGTCTTCAAGTCCTCGCTTTTATTCCTCGCTGCAATAATCCCTCGTCAGGAGCGGTTTTTCGCATTCGACGAAGATGGCACGGCCTTTGTATTGCTGTTTCATGACAACGCACGGGGTTTAAAACGGACAGGAACACCTATGGCCACTGACATGCAGCCCTTCATGAACGTAATTCCAGCTCACAGCACCCATGCCGCCCCGATCGCGCGAGATCGCCAGGAAACGGTTCACGGTTCAGCGCCATCCCGCACATTCGATTCGTTGCTTGAGCGGGCGGAAGCCCACCGGGCGGCAATGACGCCGGAGCCGACTTCAGCTCGAGCCGCATCGAAACCGGCTTCACCGGCTCGTTCGTCCCACCATTCCAAGGTGGAATCAGGCAAACAAGGAACGGCTCGCTCGACGGAAGCCGCGGGTAATGAACGGGCCGCCGGCCGGAATGAAGAGCCTTGTGGGAAGGCTGACTGTGTGTCCGACAAGGAAGTCGAGAGCCCCAAGGCCGAAGACACGACTCAACAGGCTGATGATCAGAGCGCGCAACGGCAGGAGATCCTTGTGGCCGCGATGCTTCTTCCCGCGCCTGCCGTCGTACCGACCGAACTACAGGCCAGTGATGCACCGGATTCGGAGTTGGATACCACTGCGGATGGCACTGGGAACGTCGCGCCTACAGCTGTTACGGACCCTCACCAGACCTCTTCTGCTCAGCTCGCAGCGCTGAATACCTCGATGGAAACCACTGAAGAGGCACTCGACGGCGGTGCTGCAACGGCCCTGGCGCAGAAGTCAGTCATAAAAGAATCCGCCGAAAACGCACAGCCAGGGGAGGGAGTGATTGATCTCTCAGCGTTTCCTCAGCCCGACAGCCATGGTGAAGTGCCAGGAGTAAGCGCAGATCCGCTGGATGCGGCCGTCACCGCCAGCGCGATCGATCCTGAGAAGGTGACCACTGTCGCTGTCACGACACGCACAGCCGAGGCAGAAACCATAAAACAGGTTGAGGGCGATCGGGTTGACCGACCGGCATTTCTTGAAAACCTCGCGGAGAACACTCCAGTGAGTGCCGAACAGGGAAGTGCGGGCACCGGGAACTTTCTCGAGAATGAATCAGAGTCGTTTCCCGGCTCTTCTGCCGACCCCGATCGTTCGATGCCGAATCCAGGCACGACCAACGGGGCGACCGATCGCCAGTTATTCCTGGACCGGATGAGTGGACTGAATCAACCGACCTCCCTTCCCGCCGACAGCACCGTCGGACGCAACGAGGCCGGCCAGCCTGCTGCGGTCTTGCGAGCCGCTGAATCCGAACGCATGAGCGAACTACGGGGAGCCTTTCCCGTCTCGCAAAGCGTCATGCTGGATTTAGATCCCCTGGACATGGGGCCCTTACGGGTCCGTGTCATGATGAGCGATCAAACCGTCCATGCGCACATCCGGACGGAACATGGAGAACTGGGTCAAGGCCTGTTGCAACAGGGTCAGTCACTGGAATCATCGCTCCGCACGACAGGTCTGGAAATGGGCATGTTGCGGGTCACCGTCGATCAACAACAGGGTAGAAGCGACAATGCCTGGGTGTTTCAACAGCAGCAACAGGATCGGCAGACCGCCGCGTCCAGCCAGAGGGGGACGACGGGAGAAGAGGAGCGCAGTGTGAGGGGAGAGACCGGCGAATACTCGAGTGAACGCGTCAGCATATTTGCATGATTGGAGGCCCCATGGATATCAGCAAGGTGATTACACAGGCGACCCCGCGAGACTCATCCACACCGACCACCGACGGCCCGAAGCCGCTTGGGAAGGACGATTTTCTGAAGCTGCTCGTCACCCAACTTCAACATCAAGATCCGCTCAAGCCGATGGAGAATGAAGACTTCGTCGCGCAGACCGCTCAGTTCTCGCAGCTGGAACAAATGTCCAAGCTGGTGTCTTTGATGGAGAAGAGTGTGGCGCTTCAAGAAAACGCGCAGAATAAAACCGCGACCACCGGCACGACGGCCGTCGCATAACGCGCATCGCCTTTCGATACGGGCGAACGCATGAAACACTCGTTTCAGGTAGTGGCAACAAGGAGGATAGGACAATGGGCATTTTAACATCGATGTTTACTGCAGTGACCGGCTTGAGTTCCTACGGCAACGCCATGGGGGTGATCGGGAACAATATCGCTAACGTCGGGACTGCTGGATTTAAGTCCAGTCGGGCGACCTTTTCGGACCTGATTTCATCCAGCCTGGGCGGCGGCTCCGGAAGCGATCAGATCGGTCTCGGCGTGTTCCTCAACGATGTGCAGACCAATTTCTCCCAAGGGTCGATGACTACCACAGGCAATACCTTCGACCTGGCGATCGATGGAGACGGGTTCTACCTGGTGCAAAACGCCTCCGGCGCCAATTTTTATACGCGGGCCGGCCAATTCAAGGTCGACAATCTCGGGCAGGTCGTCGATAGCAGCGGAGCCCTGTTGCAGGGCTACCAGGCCGACACGAGCGGCAACATCACCAGCACGGTCGGCGGCATTACGCTGACATCGAGTGCCGTAGCGCCGGTCGCGACGACCAGCGCCGCGATACTCGGGAATCTCAATGCCAATGCCACGGCGCCGACGGCAGCCTTCAGCGTCACCGATGCGACTTCCTACAATTTCTCTACGGGCATGACGTTCTATGATTCTTTGGGGAACTCCCATCAAATGCAGTTGTATTTCCGGAAGACAGCGGCGAATGCCTGGGGCGTGTACTCTCAAATCGACGGTGGTGCGGCTGCCGCGCAAACCAATATGACGTTTAATGCCAGCGGCGCCGTGACCGCGGGCGGAACGCAGACGGTGACTGCGACCTTGACCAACGGTGCCACCACTCCGCAGGCCATGACAGTGGATTTGTCCTCTCTGACGCAATTCGGCTCCGCCTCCGGTGTGGCGAGCCAAACGCAAGACGGCTATTCATCGGGCACCCTCGACCGCATCAGCGTCGATAAAGAAGGACGAGTGATCGCTCAATTTACGAACGGGGAAACACGTGCCCTTGCTCAGGTCGTCTTGAGCCGCTTTACCAATCCAGACGGGTTGGTCAACGTCGGCGACAATCACTTTCTGGAGACCGTGGAATCCGGCGCGGCATTGGCCGGAGCCCCCACGATGAATGGATTGGGCAGAGTCCTGTCGGGGACCGTGGAGCAGTCCAACGTGGATCTCGGCAAGGAGTTTGTGGACATGATTATTACGCAGCGCGCATTTCAGGCGAACTCGCGCGCGATTACGACCAGCGACGAAATGCTGCAGGAACTCGTGAACCTCAAACGGTAAACGAGGAGGGCCCTGAGGCGCGCGCTCAGCGCGCGTCAGGGCCCAAGTCGGCAATTTCTACCTAGCAGCCCCGCCAACGTACGGCCTCCTGGCGTCTTCTCTGCTTCGTCAACATTCTGTCGGCTCCCGCGAAGCCCGCGTCACTCCCGTGACAAGGCTTCATGCCCCTGCTTCGTTCCCGCGCGTCCTGAAGATGTCGTGGCCTGAAATCGCTGGGTTATCACAGGCGTCCGTCCGGAAAGAGAAATCTCAACAGGCCTATGACCGGTTGTTGCGTGGCATATGCATTGCACAACTGAGCAACGCCGGCAAACACTGTCCGCAGGAGGTCCGTATGTCAGAAGCAGCTGAAGAGAAGGCACCCGCAACGCCCGCGGGGATTCCCATGAAGATGGTCATCATCATCGTCGCGGGAGTATTGGTTCTCGCTCTGGGTGGCGGCTTTGCAATGTTCAAGATGATGGGCGGACCGTCCGGGGAGAAGTCGCACGGCGAGAGCGGGGGAGAGAAGCCGGCCGCTCACGGGGAGGCCGAAGACAAGGGCGGCGCGCATGGGGCCGTCGCCGACGCCGGTGCGATCGCCGACCTGGACCCCTTCATTGTCAACCTCGCGGACACGCCGGAGATTCGTTACCTCAAAGTGACCCTCAAGGTGGAGGCCGACAGCTCAAACACCGTGGAGCAGATCAAAGCGCGGACTCCGCAAATCCGCGACGCCATCCTCGTCTTGCTGACCGGGTTGGACTCCGTCACCGCCCGCTCTCCTCAGGGCAAACACAAATTGCGTGAAGACATCACCGATCGCATCAACGGGTTGTTGCCGAAAAAGTCGGTAAAGTCGACCTACTTCACCGAATTCGTCATTCAATAGCCGATCACCGTTCGCCGGGACGCCATGGATAAAATACTCTCTCAGGAAGAAATCGACGCCTTGATGGGCGGCGTCATGTCCGGCGAAGTCGAGACGGCTCCGAAGGAGGAGGAAGATCCGGGCGGAGTCAAAGCCTACAGCCTCACCAGCCAGGAACGCATCATTCGCGGGCGTATGCCCACGATGGAGATGATCAACGATCGCTTCACGCGCCAGCAATCCATATCCTGGAGCGCCGTGCTTCGCGAAAAGATCGAATTCAGCGTCCTCGGCACCCAAATCATGAAGTTCGGAGACTTCATTCAAAAGGTTCCGGTTCCCTCCTCTTTCAATCTCTTCGCCATGGAGCCGATGCGGGGCAATGGACTCTTCGTCATGGACGCCATGTTGGTGTACTTGATTGTCGACTTCTTTTTCGGCGGAAAAGTCCAGACACACGTGAAGCCGGAAGGCCGGGAGTTCACCACGATACAGCTCCGTCTGATCAAGAAACTGGTGCAGCAGGCATTGGCTGACCTGGAGAAGGCCTGGCATGCTGTCATGCCGGTGAAGATAGGGTACTTACGTTCCGAGAGCAATCCGCAGTTCGCCATGGTCGTGACGACGTCGGAAATCGTCGTGGTAGTGACATTGCAAGTACACCTGGGCGACATATCCCGCGAAACGTTTATCACATATCCCTATTCCATGTTGGAGCCGATCAAAGAAAAACTGTATTCCGGTTTGTTTGCCGACAATGTGGAACAGGACAGCAGCTGGGGCAGCCGATTCAAGGACTCCTTGCAGGAATGCGACGTGGCTCTGTCCGTCCAATTGGGTACCGCGCGTATCAACGTGCAGGATTTGCTCAACTTCAGCCCCGGCGATGTGTTGATGCTCGACCAACATCCCGGCGATCCGATGCTGTGTCTGGTCGAGGGCGATCCGAAATTTCAAGGGCAGCCCGGGATCTTTAAAGGTAATCACGCGTGCCGCGTAACCAAAATATTGGGATAACGCTCCCGGAACCAAAGGAGATATGCGCATGGGCAACGGAGACACAACTGCACCATCGGAGGCTTCCAATGCCGGCGCCGAAAACGTCATCGTGCAACCGACCTCGTTTCCCCCCGTCGATAATCAGAACGCCGTCCCCGCCAATAAAAACATCGAGTTTGTGCTCGATATTCCGCTGCAAGTGACCGTGCAGATCGGCTCGACACGAATGCTGATCCGGGAGTTACTGCAGCTGGGACAGGGGTCGGTTATTGAACTCAACAAACTGGCCGGCGAACCGATGGAAGTGCTGGTCAACAATAAATTGGTCGCGCGAGGCGAAGTCGTCGTGGTCAACGAAAAGTTCGGGATTCGCCTGACGGATGTCGTGAGCCCGAATCAGCGTATTCAGCAACTCGGATAGTCGACGCAATACAGGGCCATACCGCCGGTGAGGCGGTCCGAGGAATGAGCGGTCCCCATGGAGATTTGGGAAAGTGTAGTGCGCATGGTATCGGCCCTCGGGGTCGTCTTGGCCTTGATCCTGGGGCTGCTGGCCGTGGCCCGATCCGCCGTCGGGCGGCGGTTTCTCCCTGTGAACGGTGCACCATTGGTCAAGGTTTTGGGAAGCGGTCCCCTCGGGTCCAGGAAGCACGTGATGGTTGTGGCGGTGGCAGGAGAAGTGTTGATCCTGGGCACCACCGCCACCGATGTGGTGCCGCTCGGAAAGATCGCCGATCCTGAAGTCGCGAAACGCCTGATCGCCGAAGCCTCCGACCTGCATTCCGGAACAACGACCGGAATCCCCGAATCCGGCAACTGTGAGGAGACAGCGCGTGCGCATCAATAGTGTCGTGAGCCTGCCGAGACGGGCACAGGCCGGGCCGCGCTCCGGATGGCGGGCCGGCCTCTCCCTGAGTCTGGTTCTGCTCGCCTGTCTGTTCGGCGCCTCCTTCGCATACGCCGATGGGCCTTCGTTGACGATCGATCTCGGCCAGGGAGGCGGCAAGCAGACGGCCGTGGTCCTGCAGATTCTGGCTCTGTTCACCGTCCTCTCCTTAGCGCCTGCCCTGTTCATTATGGTGACGTCATTCACTCGTATGGTCATCGTACTGTCTTTTCTTCGTCAGGCCCTTGGCACCCAGCAGGTTCCTCCCAATCAAGTCTTGATCAGCCTCGCATTGTTTCTGACCATGTTTGTGATGGCTCCCGTGGGGCAAGCCGTCTACAAGGATGCCTTGCAGCCGCTGCTCGCCGAACAGATCGGGTATGAAGACGCGTGGAATCGAGGCATCCAACCGATCAGGGCGTTCATGTTGAAACAAATGCGCGACAAGGATCTGGAGCTGTTTATGGAGCTCTCGCACTCGCCCAAGGCGACACAAGTAGAACAGGTGCCGACCCACATAATCATCCCCGCCTTCGTGTTGAGTGAACTGCGTATTGCGTTTCAGATCGGTTTCCTCCTCTACATTCCATTCCTGATCGTCGATATGGTCGTCGCCAGCGTGTTGATGTCCATGGGTATGATGTTGTTGCCGCCGGTCATGATCTCCTTGCCGTTCAAATTGATTCTGTTCGTGCTAGCGGACGGCTGGTACCTGGTCGTCGGATCGATGGTGAGGAGCTTTCAATAGGAGCGAGGCCGATGACGATTGAAACGGTGACAGAAATCGGCCGCCAGGCGATTGAAACCACCATGCTGGTGTCTGCGCCGATTCTAGGTTTGAGCCTGATCGTGGGATTGCTGGTCAGCACGTTTCAGGCGATGACGCAAATCAACGAAGCGACATTGACCTTTGTCCCCAAGGTGTTGGCGGTATTCGCCGCCACGCTCTTGTTTCTGCCGTGGATGATGGGTGTGCTCATTGCATTTATGACGCATATCATCACGAGCATTCCGTCCCTGATTCATTGATAGGCCCGGTTACCACGATGAGCGCTGCGCAAAGCCTGCATCTCGCACTGCCTCAGTTCCAGGCCTTTTCCATCCTGCTGGTCCGCATTGCCGGCATTGTCAGCGTCTTTCCCATTCTCAACACGCGCACGATTCCCATGCCGGTCAAAACGGGGCTCATCGCTATGCTGGGCCTCGTGCTGGCGCCGATCATTCACCTGCCGAGCCTGCCGACAGATCCGGTCCTGGTCATTGCCGGGATCGGCAGCGAGTTTCTCATCGGACTGACGATTGGTCTGTCCGTGCGACTGCTGTTCTCGGGGTTCCAAGTCGCCGGTGACATGATCGGCACGCAGATGGGCTTCAGCGCCATTCAAATGTTCGATCCCATGAGCCATCAGAATACGCCGATCATTGCACAATTTCAGCTTACGCTCGGATCCTTGGTCTTTCTCTCCCTCAACGCGCATCTGCTGGTGGTGCATGCGATCGGCATGAGCTACGAATACGTGCCGCCTTTCGGGGCTTCGTTATCCGACGGCATCGCTCAGGATATCATTCACCTCGCACAGAACATGCTGGGTGTCGCCCTCAAGCTCGCGGCCCCCGTCTTCGCGACCCTCCTGATCGTCAATACCATTCTGGCGATCCTTGGTCGGGCAGTGCCTCAGATGAACGTGTTCGTCACGAGTTTTCCGATCACCATCGCGGCAGGCTTTCTCGCGATGAGCCTGGCGATGCCCTTTACCTTGTTGTTGTTCGAAAAAGAATTCGAAACCCTGGTGGAAACCATTCTCGGACTTCTGAAGGCTCTCGGTCATGGCTGATAGCGGACAGAATCGGACAGAACAGGCAACCCCGAAACGCAAAGCGGATGCGAGGGCGAAAGGCCAGGTCGCGCTCAGTCGGGACGCCGCCATGGCAGTGGGATTGCTGGGGGGGTTAGGCGCGCTCTATTGGATGACCCCGGGCATTCTGAACAAGCTGCGAGAATCGCTGCAGTTGTGGCTGAGCAAATCCATGGAAGAGTCCACACAGCGCACACTGAGTCTCGACCATCTGCACCTGATCTTACGGCAGATCGGGATCGATGTGTTCCTCATGCTCGGCCCGGTCATTGCCGGGATGGCGGTGGTCGGCGTGGGAGCCAACCTCATGCAAACCGGATTCCTCTGGAAACGGGACGGATTGCAGTTGGAGTTCTCCCGCATCAGTCCGATGGGCGGATTCGCCCGGCTGTTTTCCGTCCGGTCGCTCAGTGAACTCGTGAAATCGTGGCTCAAGATCATCGCCATCGGAGGGGTCGGGTACCTCACGATCAAGCAGGACATGGTGCTGTTTTCTCCGCTGACACAATTCGGCATGGAAACGCTCCTGCCGACCGTCGGGTGGGCGACATTCGAAGCCGCGCTGATGATGGGCGGAACGGCTCTGGTAATCGGCGGCCTCGACTATGCTTTCCAACGCTTCGAATGGGAACGTGACCTCCGCATGTCGCGCGATGAAATCAAAGAGGAGAGCCGGGCGGCAGAAGGAGATCCGGGGTTGAAGGCGAAGATCCGCAGCACGCAGCGCGAGATGTCCCGGAAACGCATGATGGCGGATGTACCCAAGGCCGACGTGATCATCACCAACCCGACACACCTGGCGGTGGCCCTGAAGTATGACTCCAAGGCCATGGGAGCACCCATCGTCGTGGCTAAGGGCGCCGGCTATGTGGCCGAGAAAATCCGTGAAATCGGTCGGCAGCACGGCGTGATGATCGTCGAAAACAAGTTGGTCGCGCGAACCCTCTTCAAACTGGTCGAGGTGGGCCGTGAAGTGCCCGAAGATCTCTATCGCGCAGTCGCTGAGATCCTGGCGTTTGTATATCGCGTGCGCGGCAAACTGCCGCCGGCGTAGATCCGATCGATTGGAGTCTAGATGGCGAACGAAAACACCTCGGTTTCCACGACCTCCCTGGTCAAGCACCCGGACATCATGATGTCCGTGGGGGTGGTGGGCATTTTGATGGTCATGTTGATACCGCTTCCGCGGTTTTTCCTGGATCTGCTGCTGGCCTTCAACATCACGCTGTCCATCATCATTCTGCTGGTCGGGATGCAGGTGCGCCGCCCGCTGGAATTCTCGGTGTTCCCCTCGATTCTGCTGATGGTGACGCTCCTGCGCCTCGCCCTCAATATCGCCTCAACGCGCTTGATTCTCCTGCATGGCAATGAAGGCACGGCCGCTGCAGGTGAGGTCATCCGGGCGTTCGGCACATTCGTGGTCGGTGGGAACTATACGGTCGGACTGGTCGTCTTCACCATTCTCGTCATCATCAACTTCGTCGTCATCACGAAAGGCGCCGGACGCGTTGCCGAAGTGGCAGCCCGTTTCACTTTGGACGCGATGCCCGGCAAGCAGATGAGCATCGACGCCGATCTCAACGCCGGTCTGATCAATGACAAAGAAGCCCGTCAACGCCGGAAGGAGATCGCCCAGGAGGCGGATTTCTACGGCGCCATGGACGGTTCGAGTAAATTTGTGCGAGGCGATGCCGTAGCGGCGGTCATTATCACGCTCGTCAATATTCTGGGCGGCTTGACGATCGGGGTCTTGCAACAGGGGATGACGCTGGCCGCGGCGGCTCAGACTTACACGTTATTGACGGTAGGCGAAGGTCTTGTGGCGCAAGTGCCGGCGCTTATTGTTTCAACCGCGGCCGGTATCGTCATCACTCGCGCCGCGTCGGAGGTGAACCTAGGATTTGAGATCAGTCGACAGGTCCTCATTTCTCCGAAAGCCATCGGCACGGCTTCAGGCATTCTTATCACGCTGGGCCTGGTTCCGGGTCTTCCTCACCTCGCATTCCTTGCATTGGGCGGCCTGACGGCCTGGATGGCCTATCAAATCAACGAACAGCAGAAAACCGACGAAGCCGCCCCGGCACAAGCCTCGCCTCAGGTCAAAGCCGAAGAAGCCGCTACGCAGGTCGTGCCTTTGGATCTCATGGAAGTGCAGGTCGGCTATGGCCTCATCGGTCTCGTCGACGGCGGGCAGGGCGGGGCCTTGCTGGACCGGATCAAGGGGCTCCGGAGACAATTCGCCGAGCAGATGGGGTTCGTCCTGCCGCCGATCCATATTCGCGACAACCTCCAGCTCAGGCCCAACGAATATGCGGCGCTGCTGAAAGGGGTTGAATTGGCCAAGTCTGAGGTGATGCCGGCGCATGTGCTCGCCATTGATCCCGGCACGGCTCAGCGCGGCGCCATCCATGGGTTGCCGACCAAAGAACCGGCGTTCGGTCTGCCGGCCATGTGGGTACCGGAGCAGCAGCGCGAACAGGCGCAGATGGCAGGGTACACGGTGGTAGATCCGGGATCGGCCATCGCGACGCATCTGTCCGAGTTGATCAAGCGGCATGCGCATGAACTGCTGGGGAGGCAAGAAGTGCAGGGCTTGCTCGATCAACTAGGCAAAAATCACCCCAAGCTGGTTGAGGAGGTGATTCCGAATCTCATCCCGTTGGGCACACTCGTCAGAGTTTTGTCGCATCTTCTGCGCGAAAGTGTCCCCATTCGTGACTTGCGAACGATTCTTGAAACCATCGCCGACCATGCGGCCACCACAAAAGACGCCGACATTTTGACGGAAGTCGCCAGACAAGCGCTGGGACGGACGATTACGAAGCCGTATCTCGCTCCGGATGGTTCGTTGCCAATCATCGGGCTTGATCCCAGATTGGATCGGTCGCTGGCTGATCAAGCGAATGCAGCGGGACAGGGGACCCAGTGGGTGCCCGATCCGCTGGTGGCACAGAAACTGCTCACTGCATTGAAGGCTGCCGCGGAACGCATGGTGGGTCGAGGGCATCAGCCCGTCATTTTATGCTCGCCGTCGTTGCGACGACATCTTCGAAAACTGACGGACAGGATTTTGCATTCGGTTCCGATTTTAGGATTGAACGAGGTGGAGAGCGTGACACGTTTGCAAGCAGTGGAAACCGTACGACTCGACCTTGAGGTCGGCGAAACCAGGAGCTTGGCATGAAGGTACGGACATTCCACGTCAAGTCGATGCATGAGGCCATTCGCTCCATTAAGGAAACGTTGGGGCCGGATGCGGTGATTCTGTCCACGAAACGCATTCGTTCCTGGGATAACGGATTCGGCCTGTTGGGCGGGTCTGTGCTGGAGGTCATGGCGGCCATTGAAGATGACGCAGCCGTCCCGGAGGCCGCGCCGCTGCTTGGTGACGACGAACAGACACGAGCCGCCGTGACTCCTGCTCCGATGGTGCCGGCGGAGGAATCGCGCTTTCAAAAAACCCTGCAGGGTGCAATGGAAACGGGGACGGAGCAATCGCGACCTGCGGCTCGTCAGGTTCCCGGTCCTTCGAGGGAGACTCGCGCGACACCGCTGTCCACACGCAACAACGGGGAGAGCCAGGGCACAACGTTTCAGTCCTTTCAGCGCGTCTACGAAGACTTATTGGCTCAGGGAGTCGAGCATGCCACGGCGGAAGCCTGTTTGCGGGAACTGCGGGAGACATTGGTGGAGCAGGGATCCGCTCAGCGGAATTCCTCACTTCAGTTACTCCGAACGGTGTTGTTGGATCGGGTGACCACGGCCGGCCCGCTGCTGGGCGCGGCCGGGGAACAAAAGATTGCGTTGTTCGTCGGCCCCAGCGGAGTCGGAAAGACCTCGACCATCGCCAAGCTGGCGACGCACTACGGCATTGTCGAGCAACGGAGTGTGGCCTTGATTACCATGGATACCTACCGGCCTGCGGCGGTTGAACACCTTCGACTCTATGCCGAGGTTTTGGGCATCGAGCTCTCGGTGGCGGCTTCGTGTGACGAGGCCCGCGCCGCGATTGCGCAGGCTCGCGAAGCGGAACTGATTTTGATCGACACCACAGGGTTCAATCCCTATGAACCCATCACGGCGCAACGGTGGAGAGGATTGCTGAACGGGACCTGTCCCATGGAAGTCCATCTCGTCCTCGCGGCAGGCACACGAGTGCCGGATCTCGTGGTCAGCACGAGTCAATGTGTCGACGTGCCGGGCCTCCGGTTGTTGTTCACCAAACTCGACGAGACGGCGGGCTTCGGCGGCATCTTTGAAGCCACTCATCGCACCGGCATTCCGCTGTCCTATTGGGGAACCGGTCAACGGGTGCCCGACGACTTGGTTCAGGCGCAAGTTGATCGGCTGGGCGATCTGCTGCTCGGAGGACAGATACGGTTGCCGGCGGCCGGCCCCACTCAGGCATGGGAGCGACACTCGACACCGACATTTGCGCCCGGCATCAAGACCTATGCGCGGTAGGCGATTGGCGAACAAGAGGGGAGTGACAATGACGATGCAACCAGGAATTTTGGATCCGCAAATGAGGGCGCTTGATGAGAACGCCGGTCCCTCCCGCACGCAAGTGATTACCGTGACCAGCGGAAAGGGCGGGGTGGGGAAGACCAATGTAGTGGCAAACACCGCCATCGCCCTGGCTCAAACCGGAAAGCGAGTCCTTGTGTTGGATGCGGATCTCGGACTGGGAAATGTGGATATTCTGCTTGGCCTGACACCGAAATACACGTTGGAGCATGTGCTCGCAAAGACCTGCCGGCTGGAAGATATCGCGCTGACCGGCCCGCATGGCATTACCGTCCTCCCGGCCAGCACCGGCATTTCTCAGTTGACGATTCTCACTGAAGCGCAACAGCTCATCCTTCAAGATGAACTTGAGCGATTGGCATCGAACATGGATGTGTTGTTGATCGATACCGGGGCGGGCATCTCCTCGACCGTGACCTACTTTGCGGCGGCTGCCCAATCCATCATCGTGGTGGTGTCTCCCGAGCCGACTTCCATGACGGATGCTTATGCGTTGATGAAAGTCCTGTTGCGGCAGTACCGGGAACGCCGCTTCCACGTGCTCGTCAACATGGTGAAGTCGCCGAGGGACGCCGCGCGGATCTTCCGGAAACTGGAGCTGGCCGTCAGTCGATTTCTGCATATTTCGTTGGATTACCTGGGGGCGATTCCCTTGGACGATTATGTGCCCATGGCCGTGACCCAGCAGCGTGCCGTCATCGATCTCTTTCCGCACGCGCCGTCCAGCCGTGCGTTTCGAGAATTGACTGAGGCGGTGGCTCAGTTAACCCCACCGGCGCTTCCCAAAGGCACAGTGCAATTTCTCTGGCAACAACTTTTGCGGACGCACTGACTGAAAGGACTGTAGCGAATGATGGACGCTCGTAAAGTCTCTGCGGTCAGCAACGTTCCGCGCCGCGTCATTGCGGAAGCGGATCGTGAACGGGTGATTCAGGAATTTACCCACGTCGTAAAGGCCATGGCCCATCGATTGGCGTTTCGCCTACCGGCGTATATGGACGCGGAAGATTTGATCTCCGTCGGGATCATGGGCCTTATGGATGCGATGGACAAGTATGATCCGACTCGCGAAGCCAAATTCAAGACGTATGCGGAGTTCCGTATCCGTGGCGCCATGCTCGATGAAATCCGGTCGATGGATTGGATCCCGCGCTCGGTCCACGAGCGGATTACGCTCCTTCAAAAAACCTATTCCGAGCTGCTGCACAGACTCGGACGCCCGCCGACAGACCAGGAAGTCGGCAAGGAGCTGAAGATGTCCGCGGAGGAACTGGATGACTTCCTGACTCGCTCTCGCGGCGCCGTGGTGATCAGTTTGGACGATCTCGGCGTGCAGGATGCAGACGGGCATAAGATCATCAGTGTGTTGACCGACTCCAATCAGCCGGATCCGCTCTCGGTCCTGGTGAACGAACGGGCGCGCCATGTGCTCGAAGCTGCGATCCAGGATCTGCCGGAGAAAGAACGCTTGGTATTGTCGCTCTACTATTTCGAGGAACTCACGATGAGAGAGATCGGGCAGGCACTCAAGGTCACGGAATCGCGAGTATGTCAGATCCATTCGAAAGCCATCCTTCACTTGAAAGCGCGGCTCGAACCGGTCGATGTGTGAGAGCTCTCTCCTGACGGCCTAGCGGCCGTTGCTGCTCGTTCGTGTCGGCGGGGCCGCCTGCCGCATTGCGCGGGCCACTCTGCCTTCAGTTTCGCCACTACTTCTCCGATACCTCCCTAGCTCAACATACCGTTGGCTGCGACGCTCCCTCGGGGAAGGTATGCATTCGTCACATCCGGAACTCAATGCTTCGAACGCCCGAGACGGGTCGGATTCAACGAACCGAAATGGTTGCTCGGACAACGAAGCGGGGACCGAATCGCTTGGGAGCGCCCGACTCGGCGTTGTGGCCTGTATCCTGTTCATGGCCGGCGGATTGTATTGGACGGCCTCCGTGGGCCTGCTGACCCTGTCGGCGTTGACGGCCTACCCCGTCATGATTTTTGCCGGCATTCTCCTCACGCTGCTGGTCTTTGTCGCGACGTTTTGGACTCCCTGTGGCCCACAACCGGCCGCCAGGATGCATTCCCTATCGGGTGAATCGAACTGGTCCGGGATGCATACCTTCGACTCGGTCACCGGTCTGCCGACCTATCGCCTGTTTACATCGCTCCTCAAGCAAGCTCTGGCGCGGGCTTCCAAGCATGGCCGGCCGGTGGCAGTCCTCGTGATCGAGTTGGATCATTTCATGCTGAAAACCGACGAACAGCCGGAGATCAACCTCAGCCTCATGTATCGCGTTCATGCTGCTCGCGTGAAGAGCGCCCTGCGCACCACCGATACGGTGGCGAGACTTGCTGAACGCAGGTTTGCCGTCCTGCTCGATCAGGTCACCGGTCCGGATGAAGTATTGAGCATCGCCAGAAAGATTCAACTCACGGTTTCGCTGCCGGTCACCCTTGACGGATACGAACTGTTCTTTACCAGCCGGATCGGAATCGGTCTCTCGGGCCGTGAGTTTGTTGACAGTGACCGCCTCCTCGATGCGGCTACCGGAGCCGTCTCCACCGCTCGTGCCGAAGGGTACGCGATCTATGGAGTCTCCGGTGCCTTGGCATCCGCCTCCGTTGACGCGACCTCCACAATCGCCGCCTGATTTCCGGCCTCCTGTCGCACGACTATTTCCTGTAGGCAGGACTTTCCCTGCTTCCGGCAAAGACTTCCGGTTTGCCTCGCGGTTTGACAGGCGCCGATGACGGCGGAAGCGGTTCCCTCAGGCACCTCACTCGGGTTCGCATCTCCATCCATCGGCAAACACTAGGATTTTCGTCCGACGATCGATTCGGTGCTGGCAGGCCGCCCGACGTATGGCGATGGCATGTCCATTGCTATCTCCCACGGTAGCAGAACTGGTTCATCTGGAAAGTACGAACTATGAATCGAGCGATTTACCCCATATTGTCAGGCGCCATTGCGCAGGAAAAACAACTCACGGTCTTTGCCAATAATCTGGCGAACGTGAATACGGCCGGATTCAAGCAGGACCAGCAGGGGTTCCGTGGCCTCTTCGCCCGTGCCGGCTCGGCCGGAATGGGAATGGTAGCGGGAGGCATTTCCTCCAGTCTATCGACCAGGCCGGCGGGTCCTAGCGAACGGGTGTTTGCCGAGGTGCATGGGATTCGAACGGCCTTCGAGCCGGGACGAATCCGCATTACGGGCAATCCCCTGGATGTCGCCATACAAAATGACGGATTTTTTGAGGTCAAGACCCCGGACGGCGTTCGCTACACACGCAACGGCATCTTTTCTCTCGACAGCCAACGACGCCTGGTTACCAATCTCGGGCACCCGGTCATGGGCACCAAAGGAGAAATCAAGGTGCCGCCCGGCAACATTCAGATCAATGGGGAGGGGGCAATCCAGGTGGACGGCACTCCGATCGGCAGCATCAAGGTGGTTGAGTTTCCTGAAAACGGGATGCCGCAAAAATTTACCGAAGGACTGTTTGTCGGCGGGAAACCGACGGTTTCGACAAGGCCGCAGGTGCAGTCGGGACATATTGAAGAGTCCAACGTGAATTCGTTGAGTGAAATGGTGAAGATGATGCAAGGCATGCGCACTTACGAGTCGGCGCAGAAATTGATCCAAACGATGGATCGCATGACCGAAACGGCCATTCAGGATCTGGGCCGGGTGCAATAGGAGGACGGTATGATTCGCGCAATGTGGACGGCTGCGACGGGCATGACGGCCCAACAACTGAACGTGGATACCATCGCCAACAATCTGGCGAACGTGAACACGAATGCGTTCAAACGCAGCCGTGCGGAATTCGGCGATCTGCTGTATCAGATCCAACGCTTACCGGGCACGAACGCGTCGAACGTGGGCGTCTTTCCAGTCGGCGTGCAGGTCGGCGGCGGTGTACGTCCCATTACGGTGGCCAAGGAATGGGTGCAGGGCAATATGCGGCAAACCGGGAACGACCTGGACCTGGCCATCGACGGCGCCGGATTTTTTCAGGTGACGAGGCCGGACGGCACCATCATGTATACCCGCAACGGATCTTTCAAACGCGATAACGTCGGCAATCTCGTGACCGGAGACGGTGATCAGCTCAACCCGGTGATTACGATTCCGTCCGGCGCACTGAAAATCGATGTCGGGCAGGACGGTACCGTCTCCGTGTTGCTTCCCGGCGTCACCCAAGCGTCTCAGGTGGGGCAAATTCAGCTCGTGCGGTTCGATAACCCTTCGGGCCTGGTGGCGATGGGCGGCAATCTGTTCCTGGACAGTTTTGCCTCCGGACCGGCGCAACAGGGTACCGGCGGATTCTCGACCGGCTTCGGCACCTTGCAGCAGGGATTCCTCGAAAGTTCGAACGTCAATCTGGCGGAGGAGATGGTCAACATGATCATCGCCCAACGGAGTTATGAAATTAACTCCAAGACCATTCAGGCATCCGATGAAATGATGCAGATCGCCAACAACCTGCGCCGGTAATCGGCGCCGCACCTTCAACCAAGGGTGACACTGTGAATCGACTCAGTTTCCTGTCAGTTGCGACCATCGGCTTGGTCACGAGCGCCGTCCTCCCGGCCATGGCGGGAGAGCGGGCTCCGGTCCGGCCGCTGTTTCAGGTGCAGGAAGCTGTTGCGCACCCTACGCCTGGTTTCCCGAAGGCCCGTGCAAAACGGCTCATCTATCCAGAGCAGATTCGCGGAGTGATTCACGACTACGTCAAGCGCGAGTTGAGCGGGCGGGCCGTCGATTGTCAGGTGGCTCTCGGCGATCCTCAGCAGCCGATCGTCGTGCCTTCCGGGACGGTTGATCTGCAAGTCAGCGCGGGACGATCGGACGACTCACTTGGTCGCCGCGTGTTCCAGATTCATCTAGTCGTGAACGGGCGATTCATCAAGACCGTGGATGCCACTGCCGATGTGGCGGCCATTGTCGAGGTAGTGGTGCCGGTCCGGCCGATCCGGGTCGATGAGGAGATCTCGGCCGACGATGTCACGACGGAGCGTCTCGTGCTGTTCGACCTGAAACAACCGTTTGCAACCAGTCTCGCCGACGTCATCGGCAAGGCGGCCGTTCGCCCGCTTCCGCCTCAGAACGCCATCCGTACGACCTCGGTGCGGCGCCCCTTCGCCGTGCACAAAGGCGATCGAGTCACGATCGAAGCCAGGCAGGGAGGGTTGTCGATTCAAACCGTCGGAGTTACCAAATCGCATGGTGAGTTAGGTCAAACAATCACGGTCTCCAATGTCGATTCAGGCAAGGAATTACGGGCGACCGTCGTCGCCCCGGGGGTGGTCCGTGTCAGTTTTTAACCGGTCTCTCACACCATTCCGTCCGGTTGGGTTGATCAGCTTTGTGCTGGCGCTGTCCGTGCTGGTCGGTTGTTCGGCCTCGCCCAGCACGAAGCAGCAAAAGGTGGAGATGGCCAAACTGCCTCCTCCCAAGACCATGGGATCGCTGTGGCAGGAAGAGAATGGGCGGGCCTATCTCTATGAAGATCTTCGCGCCATGCGCATCGGCGACATCATCACGATTCTGATCGTGGAAAAACACAAGGGCTCGAAGAGCGCCGACACGAACGCAGAGCGCGACTCTACGATTTCGAATGGAATCGGGGGGACGGGGATGGGCTATCTCGGCATCCCGGGAATCCGCCTGGGCGGCGAAGCCAAGCGAGGGTTCGGCATCGATGCCACCGCGAAGAGCAAATTCGGCGGCAAGGGCGCAACCAACCGGGAAGACACGTTGACGGGCACGATTTCGGCCATCGTGACGGAAGTGTTGCCGAACGGCGATCTGCGGGTCGAGGGGCGACGCGAGGTGACCGTCAATTCCGAACGCCAGATCATGACCATCGGAGGCATCGTGAGGCGTGTGGATGTGAATACGAAGAACACGGTGCAGTCGAGCGCTATTGCCGACGCCAAGATCGAATACTCCGGCCTGGGAGTCGTCGACGATGTGCAGCGACCTGGCTGGCTCGTCAGAATTCTGGATTGGGTCTATCCGTTTTAATCGCAAGTCCGTGGAAAGAATCGACCAGCCACAGGAGTCATCATGACGAGGCCGCGCAAACAACAACGGGCGATGATTACGCAATGCTTTCGTCTCATGCTTTCAAGCGGAGTCCTGCGACCGGCCTCGATGGATCCCGGCCTCCTCGCGCGCCCTTGGACACCACCGCCGCCGAAGCCGGCCCCTGTGCCTGAACGACAGCACCAGGGAACCGCCTGGTTCCGGCGCACCGTAGTGGGCATGCTCGCGTTCCTCACGATCACGTTATTTACGGCCTCATTAGCCCAGGCTGTTCGAGTCAAGGACGTGGCCACGATCGAGGGCGTGCGCGAAAACCAGCTGATCGGGTATGGATTGGTCATCGGTCTCGACCGGACGGGCGATCAGGTCATCGGTGGACAGTTCACGATTCAAGCCATGATGTCCATGTTGAACAAGATGGGCATCAATCTGGTGATCGATCCGATTCAGTTGCTCACGAGAAATATCG
>JBEIQG010000127.1:0-10975 GCA_040376625.1 Nitrospira sp.
AATGACTCCTTCGCCTGTACAGCCGATCAAGGTTTCGGGGCCGAGTAAAGAGCGGAGCCTGTGCGAGAGCGCTTCGGCCTGGTCGGCATGTTGGGCAGAGATAAACAGGAACGCGACGTCTATGCGGGAGGAGCCCAATTGTTCACGAATGGACCGGATCAACTCGTCGGCGGCGGCCTGCACGTCGGCGTGCCGGGTGAGGGCGGAGGCGAACCGCAATGTTGATGGAGGTGTCAGAATCACAGGTCTATCTTTGCCGATAGGATCAGGGCGTAACTTACCTGGGGTGGTTAGACGCCAGGATTCATGCGTTCAGGTCGATCCGATGCGAGCTTCTTGTAATAGCGCCACATATAGGAATGGTAGTCATCGAGCTGGGCGAGCAAGTAGTGGAGTTCGGTCGGGTCCTGGGTTTCCAGTGCTTGCGTCATGCGTGTTTGTAGAAATTCTGCGAACTTCCCGTTTTTTTCAAGCGCGGTCAGAAGTGTGAGGCCACCCCCGATTGGATAATCAGCCATAGCCCTCCGGATGACGTACGGACAAGCCAGAAGGATAGCCGTGGCACCTTGCAAAAGCAAGGTGCCGAAGGCTAAGCCATGGCGCGAGGCACCCTGTCAGCGGTTCGGCGCAGAACCGCTGGAAAGCAGCTCGCGGAGGCGAGAGATGGAGATGGCTTCGGCTCGAAACCCGTCTCGCCCGGTGACGGTGGTGGCTGCTGTGAGCGCATTCAGAATCGCTTCTTCTGTGGCCTCAACCGTGGCGGTTATCACCGGATTGAGGTGGGTATCGGCCAGGTGGGTGAGTGAAAACAGGGGCTCCGACGGGTAATGGGGGATGATGTTGCCGGTTGAGAAGGCCAGCATAAAATCTCCGCTTCCATGGCGGGCGGTTGAGCCGGTGCGGGCGAGTCCTAGCGCGGCACGTTTTCCTAGGCGAGTCAGTTGCCGGCTGTCCAACGGGGCATCGGTGGCAATGACGACGATGATCGACCCTTCGGCGTTCCCGCTGGTTCCTTCGCGGGAGGCATGGATGGGACTCGAATTCCGATCCGGCGACAGGCTGGATTGGGTCGGGGCGGCACTATAGCGTTGTCCGACCGGAACCCCGCCCATGGTGAGTTCGGGTCTGCGGCCATGGTTGGCGTTCACCAACACCCCGATCGTAAATCCGCCATTGGCCTCAGGGAGCCGCCGCGAGGCTGTGCCGATGCCGCCTTTGAATCCATAGGAGATCATGCCCGTTCCGGCTCCCACGCTGCCTTCCGCTACAGGGCCCGAAGAGGCTTCATCCAGGGCCCGCATGACGTCGGTTTCCGAGACGTGACGCCCTTGAATGTCGTTCAGGCGTCCGTCGTCACATTCCGCCACGACGGGGGTCAGGGTGTCATCGGTAATGCCGATGCCGGGATATTGCTTGAGCATCCAGCTGATCACGCCGTTGGCCACCCGGGGCACGTTGAGGGTGTTGGTCAGCGCAATCGGGTACTCGAGAAAGCCAGATTCTGCGACCCAGGCTAGCCCTGTCATTTCTCCGGTGCCGTTCAGGACGAAGGCTCCGGCCGGGACTTTCTTGTGCCACACATCATCCCGAGGCACGATGACCGTGACGCCGGTTCTGACCGGCCCTTGCCCGGGCTGCAGGGCACCCTCCCCTTGGGTCAGTGTAACCTGTCCGACCTTGACCCCCGGCACATCGGTGATGGCATTCAAGGGACCGGTCTGTAATTGTCCGGGGTGCAGCCCCAACGCGCGCGCCCGGACGCGGTCCTGGTCCGCCGACTCAGGCGATGCATCCAGGCTCCAGGCCGGCGACGCGCAGGTAGTCACAAGGGTCAGGGCGCAGGCCAGGGTCAGGTGGTAACTCTTTCTTGATGCGTTCATGTCTACCGATATCCTCCGTGACTGGGTGTGCTTGAGCCGCGGGGCTAGATCTCGTAGGAACTGTCTTTGGCCGGGACCACGACAGCCATTCCGGGATGTTCTGTCTGAATGGCCGCGCCCAGCGACAAGGCTTGTTTTTCTTCTCCATGGACCACGAACACTTGCTGAGGCGCGGGAGAGATCGCCCTCACATACGCCAGGAGATCGTTCCGGTCGGCATGGGCCGAGAGCCCGTTAAAGACCACTACCCGGGCCCGGCGTGGTGTCGGGATGCCGAAGATCGGAACGACATCCCACCCCTCAACCAGTCTGCGGCCCAGTGTATGCTCGGCCTGAAATCCCACGATGGCGATGATATTGGCTTCATCCTGGATGCCATGTTTGAGATGGTGCACGACGCGCCCTCCTTCGCACATGCCGGAAGAGGCGATGATCACGCAGGGGCCTTTCATCTCATTCAGTCGTTTACTTTCTTCCGGCGAGGAGACGTAGCGAATATATCGGGCCGCAAAAGGATCCCCTTCGGATGTGAACGTGCGGAAGGTCTCTTCGTCGTAACACTCGGGATGTTTGCGGAAGACGTCTGTCACTTTCGAGGCCAGAGGCGAATCGATATAAATCGGGAGCGGGTCGATTCGACCCTCCGCCACCAATCGTTTTATCCGCATGACCAGGTCCTGGGTGCGCCCGAGCGCGAACGCGGGCACGATGATCTTGCTCTTATGTTCTTTCGCATGGGCGACGAGCTGCTGGGCTTTTTGGGTCAGCGCTTCCCCGGCTTCTTCGTGCAGGCGGTCACCGTAGGTGGATTCAATGATCAGCACATCACAACTCGGCGGCGGAGTCGGATCGCGGAGGATCGGCATCTGCGAGCGTCCCAGGTCGCCTGAAAAAAGCACCGTTGTGCTGTTGCCGCGTGCGGAATATTTGAGGCGAATAGCGGCGGACCCCAGAATATGCCCGACGTCGTGAAAGGAGGCGGTGACGCGAGGGGTCACCTTGATCGTGTCCCCATACCGCGCGCCGACGAAGCGACGGATGATGGCCCGGGCATCGCGGCTCTCATAGAAGGGTTGCAGGCAACGCTTGCCCCGACGGTTTTCTTTCTTGTTCAGATAGGCGCAATCGTTTTCCTGCAGGCGGGCCGAATCCTCCAGCATCACCGCGGCAAGATCTACGGTCGCGCGGGTCATGTGCACATTCCCTCGGAACTGATGTTTGCCCAATACGGGAAGGGCCCCGGAGTGGTCGATATGGGCATGGGATAACAACACGGCCTGGATGGATCGCGGGTCGAATCCCAGAAACCGGTTTTGACGATCCGCTTCCTGGCGTTGTCCCTGAAAGAGGCCGCAGTCCAGGAGAATTCTATTGCCGGGCATTTCGAGCAGATGGCGGCTTCCCGTCACCGATCGCGCGGCACCGTGAAATGAGAGTTTCATCGGGCGGACGGGCCTCCATGACTTCGGCTGATGAGATCCCAGGCCTGCTGAGCCGTTTCTGCGAAGTGGAAGAGCGAGAGGTCCTCTGGGCCCACCAGGCCTTCTTCAATCAACAGGGGCCAATTGATGAGGCGCTCCCAAAAGGCTTGCCCCATCAGGATGATCGTGATGTTGCGTGTTTTGCCGGTCTGGAGAAGGGTCAGTGTCTCGAAGAGTTCGTCGAGTGTGCCGAACCCACCGGGGAACACGACCAACGCCCGGGCTCGGAGGAGGAAATGCATCTTGCGTAGCGCGAAATACCGAAATTGAAAACAGAGGTCCGGGGTAATGTAGGGATTGGGCCGCTGCTCGTGCGGTAGCGTGATGTTGAGCCCCATGGACTTGGCGCCTGCGTCCGCGGCTCCACGATTGGCCGCCTCCATAATACCAGGGCCTCCACCTGTGACGATGACGTAGTCGCATTGCCCGTCGATCTGGCAGGTTGAGGACACAAGCCGGCTGAACTCCCGGGCGACATCATAGTATCGCGAGAGGGCTAGACGGCGTTCGGCGAGGGCCAGGCGTTGCTGACAGGTTCGATCGTCGGGGGAGGCCTGCCATGCTGCCGAAGCTTGTTCGAGCGCTTGGCGTGCGCGCGATGGCTCCAGCAGCCGTGCGCTTCCGAAGACGACGATCGTCGAGCGGATGCCCTGTTCTGTCTGGATCAATTCGGGTTTGAGCAACTCCAGCCCGAGGCGCAGGGGGCGCAGTTCGTCGCGCTGAAGAAAGTCAATGTCGTGATCGGCCGGGATATAGGAAGAAGATGTATCGGGGGTTTGTCTGCTCGATGACTCGTCGGAGGAACCTGCGCCCATGAGCGGCATTATAACGGGATGCGTGCAAGGCAGCAATTCGCGAAAGGCAATGATCGTGCGGCGGGGTTAAAACGGATATGGAGTAAATAGTGGCTCCGGACGATGGCGCACAAAGGCTTGGTGTGTCACGACCCAGTTGGTGTCGCACAGGAGTTCGAAGGCGTCCGTGCCCATGCCGGAACGTGAGAAAACGAGGTCCGGGTCCACCGGAGACCAGGGTTTGACCAGCCATCCGAAATTGACCCGTGAGTATTTGGCGTTGAGAAAACGATACGTCACGACGGTGCCGCGCTCGGTATCGGTGATGGAATCCGGCGCTCCCAGTTTGTCGACGACATCGGTCAGGGTGGTCTTCCCCTCGGTAATGAAGGCCACAGAGTTGGGGGTCAGCGGAGTGTTGATGGTCAGGCGCGCGACGTTGCAGCCGGACAACGGCATCGTCAGGATCGTCGCGAGAAGAAGTATGAGTGAAACGTACCTGCGTGACACGGCGTCAGTCTCCGAAGGGCCAGAATCTGAACTCCAGATTTTCAGTGCGTTTCGAAGCGATCACGTCTTCCACGATTCCTTCGCGATTGATGATGACAAATAGGTCGTCGCTTTTCACCGACACGCGGGAAAAGTTGATCAAGATCAGGAGCAGGCTACCGACCTTGGCATCGTATCGGTAGTATTGAAAGAGATCACGTCCGTTCAGTTGAAGGAGTCGGTCCGGAGCGCCGAGTTGCGCCAGGACTTCCGACCTGGTGGTCGTTCCCTTCTTGATGGAGTTGACGGTTTCGGTCTTGATGTCATCGCCGAGGGTGCCCCGGCTGAACGCGCAGGCGTTCAGTGTCAGGAGCATGAGAACCAAAAACAGACTCACTCGTCGCATGCGATCCTCCTTATGCGGCCGTCGATCGGACTGACCTATGCTTCCGTGACGGCGCTACGGGGTTTGGGTAGGACAAAATCAGATTCGTACACCTGGTAGCTCGATGGCGACAGCCCGACTCGTTCATACACGCATTTGGCGATGTGATTGTCGCCCTCGACGTACAGGCGGACACCGCACACACCCGCTTGTGATTGAGCGAGGTTGAGGATGGCCCCATGCATGGACCGATAAACGCCTTGGCGGCGCCAGTCAGGGTGCACGTACACACTCTGGATCCACCAGAATTGGGCGTTGCGCCAATCGCTCCATTCGTACGTGATGAGTAACTGGCCTAGAATTACTCTATCGGCTGTCGGCTCTGGCTGCAAGTCCGCCACGTAAAACCGCCCTCGCTCTGGCTGGTCGAGAACGGCTCGGGTTCCCAGGCGCAGGCGCGCGCGATCGAGTGTGCGTTGCTCTGTTTCCATTGCCATGGCGGCACTGAATGCCGTGAGCGCGTCGAGGTCGTCCAGTGTGGCGGGACGTATGGTCAGGCTATCGACTAGGCTCATGATGGGTTCCGTGCCGGCGCGGTCAGCCAGCCCGGTAAGGGGCGATAGAGTCCCGCTGAAAATTCCAACTTCAACGCCTCTTCCGGTAAGAGGTTCAGCGGGTGCAGTTGTGTTTTTGGGATCATGGCCAGGTAGCCCGTGAAGGGATGGATGGCCGTCGGAACAAAGACCATCACCAGCTCCACCATTGGTGCGATTTGAAGTGCCGCCGGCGGAGAGCCCATGACGAAACCCAGGGCCCACAGGCCGTCTCGTGGGAAGGGAAAGGCCACTACGGTGCTTTGTCCGAAGCGTGCCCGGTAGTTCAATAGATCCGTCATACCCTTGATAGTCATATAGATGCTGCGAATCAAGGGAATCCGCTCCAACACCGCCTCAGTCCAGCGTACCACTCGTTGCCCAATGACCTGGGTCGCTATGGCCCCGACCGTGAGCACCATCCCGATGAGTAACAGGAGGCCGAGGCCCGGAGCATAGGGCTGGATCTGCCGGCCGATGAGATTGAGCAAGAAGGAGTCTAGTGTTTTGAACAGCGCGGCCAGAATGAGAAACGTCGTCCAAGCCGGAAGAAGCACGAGGAGTCCGGTGAGGAAAATGCGTCCGAGCCGATGCGAAGCAGTCACGTCCGGTTCCGATGTTGGTGAATGAAGAGTGAAATAGATTCATGACGATATCAGAAAGGGGGGCGATTTGGTATCTTCTTGATCTGACCATTCATTTAGACTATCTTTCCGATAACCGTTCAGTCACCCCAATCGGGTGGGATTGTGAGACATACTGTGAGCGATACCGCAGGGAAAAAGGCGAATCTCGACAAGGATCTGTTAGCCATTCTTTGTTGCCCTGAGACGAAGCAGGCCGTGTCTCTTGCTGACGAGCAGTTGATTCAAAAGGTGAACGCTACGATCGAGCGCGGGGCACTGAAAAATAACGCCCAAAAGCCGGTTACGGAGAAGCTGGATGGCGGATTGATTCGATCTGACAACAAAATTCTCTACCCCATACGAGAAGACATTCCTGTCATGCTGATCGACGAAGGTATCCCTCTCGATCAGGTTTCCTGATCCCCCCTGAGTCCTACTCTTCCTTAAAGCGAGTGTTCCATTGACAGGCGTTCGCGTTGTGTCATGAGCATTGACGGGTCCGTCTTATAACTCGGCGTGTGATGAGCGCACTTGCCGAAGTGACCATTTTGGCAGCGAATTGCGGTGCGAATGGTTACGGGGCGAGCAGTCCACCTTCTGCCGAGGCACTTTCCGTCTTTGAGCCGGTTGAGGCTCCGCATTGAGCACAGAAGTATTCGTAGAGATTGCCTGTCGGCAGGACGAGCAGGAGTCGCTGGCGTGTGGGAGTTGCCTGGCGACATTGTCCGCAGTACAGCAGGGAGGCGTTAAACGAGTCATATTGATCTGCCGGGCGTTGTTGGCCAGGCTGTGACGGCGCAGTGCGTGGTCGCAAGGCTCGTGGAGGCCAATTGGGCGGTGAAGGTCTGTTGGAACGTGGCTGCATGAGCGGTATTCTACTGAGGGAGATGGACGCGGCGCAACAGGACGATGCCTGCCTGACTGAAATTAAGGATGGTCGAAACGTTGATTCGGGTGTCTAAAGCTCCTCGGCGTTCCTGCCGCGAAAAATCCACCAAAGTGAACGGACGACCTGGACCACAACGTACAGCGCAAGGCCTGAGAGCAAACCGTAGAGCCAGGCTTTGCTCCATGGCCACAGGTCAGGTGCGTGCAACACCACGGCAAGCGCAATATGGCCTCCCAAGCCGAGACAAACGGCGAAGACGATCCACTCACGGGCCATTGTCGCCCTCGGAGGAGGCCATAACGTAGGATAAGCCTGGAGACAATCGACAGGCGGTTACACGGAGGTTTTCGCGGATTCGATCTCAGTTGCCGTGATCAGGCTGGACAAGTAGTCCGCCACGAAGGTCAGGGCTTCCTCGCGTCCGTCGGCCCGTCGGCCTTTTTCGCGGCGCTGTACGGAGAGCTCATGGTCCAGGTCCGATTTCACTTCCGTCAAGACACGTTGCAGTGTCGTGGGAGTAATATTGGCATCCATGTCCTCAAGCTCCTGACAGCGATCCAGGACCCAGTTCAGTCCCTCGATTCGCCCGGCATAGTGCTCCTGCTCGGCGGTATCGATCCGAGACATGGTGGTCGCGAAGGTCTGGGCTTCATACACCAGATTATAAAAACTCGTAACAGCGCGCTGTAACGTGGGATTCATAGTGCTCCTTGGCTCATTAAGAGGTTCTCGTGATTATACCTGAGAATGGGGGGGCGACAAGGTATTTTTTTACTGGGCAGTGGCTTACGTAAACAGGAGGGAATGAAACTCGTTCATGAATCCATAATACAGCGGGGCAAAATCTTTCAAACTGTCCGGACTATTTTCTTTCAATCGCTTGAAGAAGAAGACCTGAGCGCGCGGATCAAGCTCCTCGAGAAGGCGGCTGAGTTGCGCCATCGTGTAGCTACCGGCAGGAACGCTCAGTACGTAGTGAACCAGTCGCTCGACAAACTGTTGCCCGACGTATTCACTGGTGAGAAGCCCGGCGGGGATCTTGCCCGATGCGAGATACTCGTCGAAGGGAATGGCTTGTGCTGCAAAAGGAACGGACTGCTGAGGACGTGAGGTCACGCTAAGGGTACCTCGCTGATGAGGATGGAGTGGGCCGACATTGGCCTCACTCTACTCAAGCCTCGCAGGTCCGTCAAGGGGACAGAAGAAGTACGCAGGTCTGAGTCGAAAGGCTGTATGTTTGTCTAAAAAGGGGCCACCCGCGCTTCCTGCAGATGGTCGATTGTGACGGTGGTCCCGCGCAGACGGCTACGTAGAGTCGCTGTAATGACGATATTTATACTGTCCGGCTTGACAGTCTTTGCGCATGGCCGGTAGAATCCCGTTTCTTCTGTCGGTGGAAGCGGGAATAGCTCAGTGGTAGAGCATCGCCTTGCCAAGGCGAGGGTCGCGGGTTCAAATCCCGTTTCCCGCTCCAATTCACATTCCTCCTCAGCACGCTCGCGCCCCATATCGTTCCGGTCATCCTCTTTGGTTTCATTCCACGTCTGAAGCGTGGCCTCACTCAGCATTATTGTGGTGAACGGGTTGGCGCTCGTTCCAGTGTGCGGAGCCTGCGCAGCAGGTTTTCTGCCGCTCTGTGGTCCTCGGCGGTGAGCGGTTCGTGGCCAAATCGGACTCGAGTATAGAGCTGTGTAAGAGCGTCAGCGCATGGCCAGGCTTCAGCCCATTCTTCACGGACATGGCGAAGCAATTCCATGGGCGTGGCGCTGGCCGGCTTCCCAATGCCGCGTTGCGCAAGGTAGTGCAGCATGGTGGTGTAGAGGGTGACGACGGTGCGTTGATGCACTGAAAGCCGATCCGTCGCTGCCGATGTGTTTCGGGATGATCGCAACAGTCGACGCCCCGCATATACCGCTATGAAGGCCAGAATGATCAGGAGGACAGTCTCCGGAATAGCGCTCGATGTGAACGAGGACATGAAGCGCCGCAATGTTGCGGCGCTTCGGGCCGAGAGGGAGTTGAGAGATTCGGAGAATTTTGTCCGAACAGCTTCCCCGCCTTCTCGAATCCCTTGCACGACAGTGAGTTGGTCGTTTGCGCTGAAGTGGACGAAGAGGCGATCCCATTGAAGCCGGACCGAATCCATCACACGAACGGCGGATTGCCACGAGGTTTGTTCAAAGTTTTCCGGGGCAGGCGGTGTGGGATCCATCGTGATCCAGCCCGACCGAGGGAAGTAGACCTCCACCCAGGCATGAGCATCCCGTTGTCGAACGGTATAATACCCGCCGAACTCATTCCATTCAGTTGCCAGAAACCCAGTGACCAGTCGAGACGGGATACCGGCGGCGCGGAGCAGCACCACCATCGCGGTGGCGTAATGTTCGCAATATCCTGTTTTTCTAGTCAGGAGAAAGTCTTCAAGCGGGTGAGCTGATTGGAGTGAGGGCACGTCCAGGTTGTAGCGATAGTTGGCCAGCAAGTGCGTGTGTATCAGGGAAACGGCTTGGGAGACGGTGGTAGCCGGTTGAGTGACCCGCTGTGCGAGATCGAGGATCTGCGGGTTGACGGCGGGAATTTGCAGGTACTGCTGAAGAATGTACTCCGGGTACAGCAGCGCGGCGTCGGCACGCTCCGCTGGATTGAGGGTGACCGGTGAGGAGTAGATGGTGTACTGGATTCGGGCATGAGCAGGTAAGGCCAGGTGCAATGATCCCATCAGATCGGATTGGACCGAATGGAAATCGCCCCTGACGGCGAAGGCGAGGGGAGCGCCAAACAATACCGCGGTATCGAGCGGTTCGAGAAGAATGTCTTGTCGGAGTGCGCGTGCCTGGGTTGGCGGTTTGGCGCCTGGTGTTCGGAGCGTGAAGGTGCCTTGGGGAAGTTCCGTGAGCATGCGGCGCTGCAGCAGACTATTGCTCCAGGATTTCCCGTCATACCGGTTGTAGGCGACGCCGCGTAGATAGAGCGGTTCCCGTTTGGAATTGGGTCCTGATTTTTCCGGTACCTCTACTCGCATGACAATGCTCGGGTCCTGCTTCACCGGACCGATGACACCCAGCTCGACCCGTTCCGAAAAGCCCGTCGTTCGAAGGCTTTCTCCATGGGAGTGCTGTAACAGGCCAACTCCTACCCGCGGGATCGAAAAGAAAAAGAGCAATGTGAAGCCGAACGCGCCGGCTGCCATCGCATTGGTCGTCCAGAAAAAGCGGACCGTAATGCGCGGCAGTGTCGAGCCAAGCGGTGCAGCGTGGCAGCCGAGGAGTTGATGACCGGTGCTCTCTTCCTGCTCCTGCAGCAGGTGATAGAGGAGGAGCGTCCAGACTCCGGCCACCAGATAGACAAAGAAGAAGGGGGCGTACCAGATTTGTGTGGTCATCGCGGCGGAGGCCAGGAGTGTGATGAGGCTAATGGCATAGAGGTGAAGAAAATCCCGCCGCTGGTCCAGGTTCGAGAGTTTGTTCACCAGGAGCAGTACGAGGAAATGAATCCCGGCCGGGAGAAGCTCTTGTGAAACGAGTAACAGATCGATCCAGAAGCCTGCGAACGCCAGGAGGAGAAAAATATTCCATGTCAGGGGGGAGAGGCGGAGATGCGGGAAGAGTTCGGAGAAGCCCGGGGCGTGATTCACGCGCAGGAGTGCCACGGCGAAGGCTGCACCTGCCAAGGCGAGCAGCCAGAATGGCAGGGCAATCGCGAGCGTCAGGCTCGCGAAGCCGGTTGCCGCCAGCAGAATTGAGCTAAGCCGAAAGGCTCGATCCAGTGTCATCGAAGAGATCCCTGTGTGACTGAGGAGACACGATGTAATCGACCGATGGAAATTGCTCATTCCGGG
>JBEIQG010000121.1:0-11364 GCA_040376625.1 Nitrospira sp.
ATACCCTGCAAGCCTTTATCGAGCAGGGACGTGAGCAGGATCTGCTGACCGTCTTGGCGGCGCTCGATGAGGAGATGGCGGAGTGGATGTTTGATCTGGTGGCGGAGGCCTCGTGCGCCGTCATCATGGATGGGCCGGATGACGACAAGGGCGCCTATGCCTTGATGGCCGCGTTGGAGTTGCCGCTGCAAGCCAACTTGGGGCAGCCGCTTGGATTGAAGATCGATCCCGTTGCGACGGCGGATCTGTTGCATCGGCATTTACAGATTCCGGCCGGGGTAGTCGTGCGGGTCGAACCCCGCCTCCTGACAGACGCGACCCTCGAAGGGTTGACCCTCCAGACATTGAACGAACATCTCGTGAGCATCGCGGATTCTCAGCGCACTCAGGCGATTGCGTCGCGTCTCTATCCGCCGGTCGAAAACACTGCGTTTCTGTTCTTTCAATTGATCGGTATGCCTGATCCCGGCCTGCCCGATTCCCTGGAGGAACCGGAACGGCGGGCGTTGCTGGAAGGTCTCGTCGTGCAATGCGCCGAGCTGGCGCTGGCCCCGGACACCCTGGAGGTACCGGTCTACGCCTCTTATGCGCTGTTCGACGCGCAGAATGCGGTGCGACTGCACCGGTTGGCCGACGAAACCGCCGCAGTCTGGCGGGATTTGGATCCCATGGTGCGGGCTCGCACGATCGTCCATCTGCACACGCAATGTGGCAATGGCGTGTATATGCCGGTCTGGACCGATCTCTTCGACCCGGAGTTGCCCGAGGATCACGGCCCCGTGTGGACCTCGCCTGACGTATGGGTATTCACCGCCGATCTCCCGATCGAATGGCCGGGGGAAATGTTGACCAATCGATTGCTGGCTGAAGGTTGCACCCGCTTCGAGAACCACATCGTCGAAGCGCCGGAGAACTGAGCGCCGATTGCGGACAATCCCAGGTGTGCCGCACCGTCGCACACGTCGCACGGGCAACGGGAGGCCTCAACCCCAAAAGTCCCGCTGATCAGACAGGATCGATCTCACACCCCGTAGGAGCTCCTTGGCTGGCCTATCTCGACTCGGTTCCATCGTGATCGTGACAGTACTTAGTTGTGTGGTGTTGGGCGCGGTTTGGAGCCTCGTGCTCTATACGCTGCCCCAGAGCGATCTCCCCACCGAGCCGACACCGGTGTCCTCCCAGCCGCGATCTGCCCCACCTGCTTCTTCAGTCCAGACCGATGTTCCGGTCCAGCCGACCCCGAGGCCGATTTCGCAACCGGAGCCGGAACTGGTCATGCAATCGGAAGTCCGGGAGCATCCTCCGGCTGAACCCCTGCGCGTGCCGTTCGCAAGGGATCTGAAATGCGATCTGGAAATCGAGGCCCTGTGCCCCGAGGAGGAGGGGGAGCGGCGCGCCTGTCTGCAACGCAAGGCGCTCCAACTCTCGGCCCCGTGCCGGCCGATGTTACGGGAACGGCTCGTACGGATGAAAGAGGCGATGCAACAGCTAAGGACGGCCTGTGAGGCGGATCGAAGGCAGTTCTGCGGGGAGGTGCAATCAGGCGGGGGAGCGATGGTGCAGTGTCTGGAATCGCATGCCCAGGAAGTCTCGGACCGGTGTTTTCAATTCCTGCCGAAACGGGGTCGGTTGCTCAACTAGCCTGCATGAGACTCGTCTTCGGGTCGCGTAGCAAGAATCGCATGGTGATACCGGCTACTTCCACCACATCTCCGTTGCGAAGCGCGTGGTCTCCCTGAATATGCCGGCCGTTTACGAGGATACGTTTCCCGCTCTCGGTCTGGCTTACCACATATCCCTCGCCGCGCCGACTGATCATTGCGGCCGTTTTCGGCGCAAACCAGCCGGTCAATGTGATGACGGCGTCGTCCTGGGCGCCGATCAGCGACACATGTTTCGTCAGGTGATACTGTGATTGCCCGCTCTTTCCCGAGAGAATTTCCACCACGCCGATCTTCGACTCCCCCGGCGGGCGCTCACCGACCGTCGGATGCGACACCACCATCGTCTCGTCGGTGATCAGGATCTCGCCGGTGCCGGTCGAACCCGCTGTGATCGGGTGCACATCCCGAAAAATCAACCGATGCGTGCCGAGCCGAATGCTGTCTGCGTCGCGTAGTTGGCGCCGGTCGATTTTCTGCTCGTTCACGAAGGTGCCGTTGGTGCTGGTCAGATCTTCGAGAAACAGCACTTTCTGCACCTGGACGATCCGCGCATGGTGGGCGGAGACGGCGAGATCTTCCAGGCAGAGATCGTTGTCGTGCTTTCGCCCGATCGTGAAGGGCGTGTGCGAGACCTCGAGCTCTCGAGTCCCGCCATGTGGCGCCTTCACGAGAAGTGTGGGTGATGCTGGATGGTGCTGGGACATGGTGGCTCCTTAGGATGATTCGGTAGTCGGTGCGGCGAACAACTGCGTGCACATACGATGCCACATGCTCGGCTTGCGGTGCCTGAGCATCACCACGATAACGGTCGTATTGTCGGTGCCGCCGGCGGCGTTTGACAGGGCGATGAGACGATCGGCGGCGGTCTGCGGATCGGAAGACTCTTGCACGACGCGGAGGATCGTGTCGGCCGACACGCCGGCGGTCAGGCCATCGGAGCACAGGAGGAACACATCGCCGCTCAAAACGGGGAGTTCTCCCAGCTCGACCTCCACCAGAGGATGCACGCCGACGGCGCGAGTCAACACATGCCTGTGCGGCGCGCGTGTCGCGTCATGGATGCTCAGTAATCCGGACTGCACCTGTTCCTGGATCAGAGAATGGTCTGTCGTCAGGAGCTGCAGCGAATGGCCGCGGATCAAATAGAGGCGGCTGTCGCCCACGTGAGCGATCGAGAGGATCGGCCCGACCAGCCAGACCGCCACGACCGTGGTGCCCATACCGGCGTATTCGACATGCCGCACCGCCTCATGATGCACCTTGTGATTGGCCAGCCGGACGGCGCTCGCCAGCCGGTTGGTGGCTGATGAGAACTCCGGACGTACGACTCCGATCAGAGGGAGAGAGGGGTCGGATTCGGCCTCCGCCAGGTGGCGGGGGATGATGTCGATCACACGGCTGCTGGCGACTTCTCCTGCACGGTGGCCGCCCATTCCGTCACAGACCACGAACAGACCGGCGGAGGAATCGGCATGGAAACGGTCTTCGTTGTTCGCGCGGGTCAAACCGACGTCCGAGGTCGCCCCATGTGTGACGTGCAAGGAGTGCATGGTCGTCCCTATCTCGGCATCACCTGAAACACGTCACGGAGGTCCTGGGCCATATCGCTGGCGTGCCGGTATCGGTTCGGGATTTCTTTCTGGAGCGCACGATCAAGGATAGCCTGGACCCTGGTGGGAAGATCGCGGCGGTATTTGAGCAGCGGGGCATGCGGAGCCTTGGCGATGCGCGTGACGAGCGCCGGCATGTTCTCCGCGTCGAACGGACGGTCGCCGGTCAAGAGTTCGAAGAGCACGATGCCCAGGGAAAAGACATCGGACCGGCCGTCCACATCTTTTCCCGTCGCCTGCTCCGGCGACATGTACCGTGGTGTGCCCAGAATCAGGCTGGTCTGAGTCTTCGAGCCGCTGGCCATCTTGGCGATGCCGAAATCCATCACCTTCACCAGGCGTTGTTTCAGGATCATGATGTTCGGCGGTTTCACGTCGCGATGGATGACTCCTTGGCTATGTGCATAGTCCAGGGCATCGGCGACCGTGGCCACGATCTGCAAGGCCTGCTTGGCCGGGAGGATCGTGGATTTCTGGCAGTAGCAGCTGAGCAGGGTGCCCTCGAGGTATTCCATTGCGATATAGGCGAGACCCTCCTGTTCACCGGCGTCATAGACCGTGACGATATTGGGGTGTGAGAGGCGTCCGGTCGATTCGGCTTCGCGAAAGAAGCGGTCCCGGAATTCTTTGAGCTCTTGCTCATTGGCGATGTCGTCCAGCCGCATGGTTTTGATGGCGACGTGGCGTTGGATCGTCGGGTCTTTGCCCAGGTAGACGACGCCCATGGCGCCGCGACCGAGTTCCCTGACGACTTGATAGCGGCCCAGCGTGTCCGGACCCGCGGCACCATTGCGAATGATCGCGGTGCCGGCAGTACGGCCCGGGTTGGGGGCGACCGCGTGGGCGGTCGCGCGTGTCTCTCCGGTCACCTGTGCCGGTGCATTGTCCTCTTCCATCGCACGACGACGCGGACGACAGGCGAAGGCCTTGGTCAGGGCCTCGGCATGACGAACCCAGGCGAATGTCAGCCAGATGGCTGCGCCGATCAAGCCGCCGGTGATGAGCCAATTGTAGAGCGGTTGCCTGGGAGGGCCGAGAATCGGCACGCCATGCGCCTCATAGGCACGCGAGGCGACGAGGACTATGAGGAGACCGGCGGACGGAAACAGTATCGCGCGAAAAAAGGTTTGGCCCTTGCCGTTGTCGCGCAAGTCCTGTCTCGCTCTGGCTGCGGTGAGCCAGATCATCAAGAGGCAGATCCCGTCGGCGATCAACAGCACGACCTGCGCGACATTCATGCGTAAGGGCTGGAGGAATGTCTGTGTGAACAGCGGAAGGGTGGCCAGGAGCGGGCCCACCATAATCGCAAGGATGATGACGATCAAATACGGGCCGATCCAGCCCCAGGATGTGGTCATGTGTAGGAATGTGCGTGGTTGTGTCCCAGTGTAACGGAAGGTCCCGGCCTGTCAACGAAACAAGGGAATAGTGCAGCGGGGGCAGGGCGTAAAACGCCCTGGAAAGAGGGGGCGCGTTCAGGCAGTGGGCGAGTGCCGGGAGATCAGGCGGTGGTCGCGGCTTTTCTGAGCGGATCGAGCAGTTTCTCTGACACCTTCAATTGACCTCGCCCGATGCCGACCTCGATATCCGGCTTGGTGACACCGTGGAAATCGCTTCCCCCTGTGACGAGGAGGTCGCACTGCCTGGCCAGCTCAAGATACTCGGTGGTTTGGCTGGGCGTGTGGGTGCTGTAGTGCACTTCGATACCGCCCAGTCCGGCTTCTTTCAACCCGCGGACCAGGGTGCGTAAACCCTCTACCGAGGTTCTGACCCAGGTGGGGTGCGCCAGCACCGGGACCCCGCCGGCTTCACGAATCCATCGTACCGCCTCGGCCGGTTCCGGCAGCTCTCGATCGACAAAGGCAGGGCGGCCGTTGGCGAGATAGCGGTCGAAGGCTTCCTTGGCCGAGGTGACGAACTTCTTCTCCATCAAGAGCCGGGCGATGTGCGGGCGGCCCACCGATTCGGTGCCGGCCAATGCCCGCACGTCCTCATAGGTAATCGGGATACCCAGCTCGTTGAGGCGTTGAACGATCTTCGGATTGCGTGTGTGGCGGCTGTCCCGCAAGGTGCTGAGACGTTGGGCCAGGAGCGGATCGGTCCAGTTCAAAAAATAGCCGAGAATATGAAGCTCGCTCTCGCCCAGGCGCGAACTGATTTCGACGCCAGGGACGACTTCGATGCCGAGTTCGGCCCCGATGGCCGTGGCTTCCGCAATCCCCTCGACAATGTCGTGGTCGGTGATCGCGAGCGCGGTCAGGCCGGCCTGCTTGGCAAAGGCCATCACCTCGCGGGTGGAGAAGCTGCCGTCCGAATGGGTGGTATGGAGGTGAAGGTCGATGCGGCTCATCGTGGTAGTTCAGGCCCCGCTTTCTGCGCGACTAAGCGCGCGGTGTAGCATGGCCCGCTGCCATGGCCCCCGTCATGTTCGCCCTCGTCGTAATGGAGCACGCGAAGCGGGGCGGTCAATCGGAGTAGTTCGTTCTGCGCCAGACAGAATTCCCATCGGCGCGGATGCTGGTGACGGAAGTAATTCTCGATGCTGAAGGTTTCGTAGATCAAGAGGCCGTTCGGTTTCAGCGCGTCTATCAGCACGGGGAAGAGGGGACGATGCAGGTAAAAGAAGACCACGACGGCATCATAACATTCCCGGCCCAGGCTGGGGGGATGGTCCGGCTTTTCCTCCAAATCCAGTAGCCGAGTCGTGAGACCGGAGAGGTGCCGCTCCGCCGCGGCCGCTTCCAACGCCGTCAGTGCGAGCGTGTCTCGATCGGTGGCTTCCACCTCCATGCCGTGGGACAGAAGAAACAAGGCATTACGTCCACGGCCTGCCGCGACATCCAAGACCCGGCCTTTGGGAAGGCGCCCAAGCTGCTCCGTGAGAAACGGCGCGGGGTTCGATCCCGTCTGCTGCGCCTGGTGCGCGGCGCGCATTCGTTCGACGCGAATCCCCACCGAGCCGGCGACCATGGCCAGCGGTGCGTGGAGTTTTCGGATCCAGAGACGCACCCGGTCGACCGGGAATTCAGCGAACAACATCCCGACGAGCTGCTCCGCGAGGGCTTCCAGGAGCCGGCAGGTCAGCGAGCCACTGAGCGCTACGAGGCGTTCCGCCACCCGGGCATAGTCGATCGTTTCATCGAGGCGATCCGAGGTTCCCGCGGAGTCGATCGCTGCGTCCAGCTCGACGTCGATCGCGATCAATTGCGGTTTACGACGTTCTTCTTCGGTGACGCCGCAGCGGCCGTAACACTCCAGGCGTTCGATGATGATGCGCGGTGGCATGGCGGCATTGTCGTGGATGGGCTTTCGGGCTGTCAAGCAAGACGCGGGGTGCGCACCCGCCTACCAGCGCGCGGCAAGACGTTTGGCGAGTCCGTTCGCCGGCGAGAGCGCACGGCGGACCGAGGATAGAAGCGTTGCGGGGAGACGGAGATTTGCGATCTGCTGCAGGAGGCGGGCGGCGGTCAATCGTAGCAGCTCTGCCGCTTGGACGACGGCCGGTTCATCGCCACGATTTAGGCGCAGCAGTCTCAATTCGGCTTTGTAGACGGGGCGGCGCCGCCACGTGGCATGAACGGCGACCGCGGCCACGATGGTGAGGAGCAAGGGATTCGAAGGGATGGAGAATAACCATCGCCACCATTCATAGAGGGCCAGAGCGCCGAGACACATCGGCAGCGAGAGGACATCGCCCCATGCCGACTGAAGACGCCGGATCTGTTCATCCACGGATTGTCCGGCGAGTCGGGGTGGAGTCAGTGGCAGGGAAGTGCGACGGTTTCTCGAACCGAACAATCGCGGGGGCAGCAGCATTGCGAATTCCTCCTGTCGTGAACCAGCTCACGTACAGCAGGCATTGTATGGCAGGTTGGCCGGTGGGAATAGCAAAGACAGATTTTCTGCAGCCGTCCCGGTCGTTGTATCCAGGTGTCTGCTAGCAATCTGCTGACAAACGGTATGACGACCCCCGACATGAAGGTGCCCATATAAACGATGACAGAACCACAATGTCCCCGCAGGCTGTTAAGAAAGGCCGTTCAGCAAAGGCCGTAGCAATGCGAAGAGACGAGGCGTACATTCTTACCCACCCACCCCGAGCCAGCCAAGACAGGCTCTTGTCCCGTGGCGGTACGTTGAGCCTCTGAGGTTCACGACGCGCTGGGTAAAGCGCATCACGTTTGCGAACGCCGGAGCAGGTATGAATGAATAGTCCGGGCTACCGGTCGGCCCGTCCGCCGAGTGTCAGCACCAGATAGGGCGTGAGGTAATAACACAAGACCGAAACGATCACGCCCGCTGCGGCGCCGATCAATCCACGCAAAAAGACACCGAAGAGAGGAAGGAGAAAGACCATGAGGATCATCACTACTGCGATGGGTTTATGCCGCTCGTAGAAGGCCGTGCGTCTGGCCAAGGTCAGCGAGTCGAAGAAAGACACGTGCGATGGATCTGTCATGAATGCGCGCCTATTCCATTTTGTTCGGATTGCGTGTATGAACGTGGAGCACTGACATTGAGCGAGTCATAGTCATTCCTTTATCACGGGAGGTCGGTATGGCGAAGGGCATGCAGCAGAAAAAGTCGACGAAGAAGAAGCCGGCTAAGTCGATGATGGAGAAACGCGCTGAGAAAAACGCGAAAAAGGGCCGCTGATGCGCTCACCTGTGTGACCGGAAGGGCATCGCATTCGGCGCCCTTCCGGTAAGGCAGGCAGGTCGACTCTGCTCCGGTTCATCCCTGGTGCGCTCCACGTTAACGCAACTTCTGCAGGATCCCCTCCGCGACGACGGCGTCCGGATCGCCTCCCACAATCAGATCCTTGTCGCCGAAATGGGCTGTCGAACTGGTGGTGACCCGCATCTTCAGGCCGCCGGGAACGAGGGTGTATTCGAACAGGGCCGCTTCCTGCCGCTGATCCAGATAGCCCTGACTCGCCCGCTCGAAAGAGCCTGCGATCCCGACCGACAATCTCCCTGCCCCCTTTTCGACACGCTCCACAACCATCCGTTGCACGCCGCCTCCCGGCGGAACGTATTCCACCGTTTGACCGACGTGCGACAATTCCACCTGCCGCGTCAGCCCCTTGTTGTTGGTGTACGAATAGAGGGGAAAGCCCTGCGGACTGAAGTCGATTTGCACTTCAGCCTGACTACCGTCGGCGCTGCTGAGCAGGCCTTTCCATGCCCCTGTCAGGTCCGCCGCTTCACCGACGCGGGGCAGGATCAGTCCCATGACTAGCACGGCCATGCGCACAAGGGACGTTGTCTTCATCACTCTCCTCTCCCGGTAATGGGGCGCATTCGCCAAGGCCCTCAAACCGTGAAGGGGCGCTGTTTGATGAAGCGCGCAGCCGCCCCGAGGGTAAAGAGATTCGGAGACTGACTGGCCGGCAATCCCGCCTTGATGGCGGCGTGAAACTTGGCATAGTTCCCGCTGTAATTCCCGTGGTTCCAGACCTTCAGCACCTGTTCGGTGAATGCCCCGTTCTGCTCGCCATCCATGGAAGTTTGGTTGTCCTGGCAACCCGAGATAAGGAGCACCGACGCCTTGAAGTCTTTGGCGATAGCCGTCAAGCGCGGGCTCACGGCTAGTTGGGCGAGCACACTATCCGGGTCCGCCGCTGAGGATTTTCCGGCCGCGCTGGCGACGTTTTTCTGCAAGGTGTCGTAGAACGTCTGGTGTTCGCGATAGGTGCGGAGGCCGACGGAGATCGGCATCATTTTCGAGCGCCCGACCGACCTGCCGGGATCGAATTGCGGGGGCATGTTGCGGGTGACGGTGCCGCTGTGGCAACTGTCGGAGAACACCAGAATGCGCACGCCCGCCGCGAACCGGCTCAATTCGAAGTACAACTCGTCGTCGATCAACTGCCCGTCGTACAGGCACCAGGTTTCGTCCTGCTTGTCCGCTTCTTCGCCCGTGATGTCAGGGACCTGACCGCCGTGACCTGAATAGGTCAGAAAAAAGAAGTCGCCTTTCCGCAGCTGCTTGGCGGCCTTGCGCAAAGCCGCCAAGGTCTTGGCGCGTGTTCCCTTCTTGGTCAGCAGCACGGTGGATTTCATGCCGCGCGAGGCGGCAATGGCCGCCATATCCTTCGCATCGAATTCACAGGCCGCCAGGTCGCCGCTCCAGCCGCCATAGGCGGCGGGGCTCACGGCATTCAAGCCAATGTGCAGGGAGAGGCCCCTCGGTTTGCTGCCGGATGACGACGTGGTCTTTGCCATACGTACCTCCTTGGTCGGCGGGAAACGGTCAGGATGAATAGGACGATGCCAGAAAATATGGCGGTACGGTAGTCCACAAGGAGAAATCTGTCAACGGAGAAGGAGGGGCGAATGCTGGTATTTCAAGCATGTCGGTGTTTGGAACTTCGTGTCGTGAGAAAAACGAGATCGCCCGAAACTGTGACCTCAGGTGTCACACTCCAGTGGTAAGGTCGGGCGAATGCGCAGAGCAAATGGCGTATGGCATAGGGCCGATAGTATGAGCGGAGAAGCCAGGCCACGTTCCTTGTGACGCATCGTTCGGGTATCCCGGGAATGTTCAATTGATCATGCGTCTTCAAGCCGAGAGACGCGTCACGATTCACGCTTCACGAGATGAGGGGCCCTAGGTATTTATCTAGTATGGAGTGGCCGATTTTGCGTGGGACGGCGTTGCTGATTCTTGGTACAGTGCGCTGCCCTGTGCAGTCGGTCATGGGAGGACACGTGCTAAATCGACGCAACCTCTGTCGGGCACTAGCAGCCCTGGCGCTTGTCGGACTATCCAGCCCGTTTCAGAAACTCGCCGCCGCGGAAGCACACCTAGAGCCAACATCTCGCGCACAACCTAAAGGAGTTCACGGAGATGGGCAGAAGAAGTGGGTTGTCTGTATCTCGAAACGTCAAGATCCATGTGAGCTTGTGACGTTTCTGAGAGCATCTCGTCATGCAAACCATTTCGACTCAATATGTAGGCGATGAATAGCGCATTACGAAATCTCTGGGCAAAAACGTCAAAGGATGAGGGCGATCGGTGGCACCCGCTGATCCTCCACATGCTGGATGTGGCTGCAAGTGCAGAGGCCATTCTGGCTCGCGAGCCTGAATCGACTCGCACCAGAATGGCAGCAGTGTTAGGACTGGAATGGGAGCAAGCCAGACCGTGGCTGTTGTTTTTGGTCGCCTGCCATGACTTAGGGAAAGCTTGTCCGGGGTTCCAATGCAAGTGGAAGAATTTATCCAGCTTGGATGGAGGGAGAAGTCCAAACACCGACATCAATCACGCCTTTGTTAGCCAGATTGCATTGTCTGCATGGCTACAGGAACAAGGATGGCCACAAGGATTATCTGAATTAGTGGCTGATGCCGTGGGATGTCACCATGGTGAGCGAGCCGCTCCGACCGTTCTTGATCAACTGATGGGCGACAGGCGGGCTATAGGGAAAGGTGATTGGAGTGATGGGCGCTGTGGACTCATGGAAGCGCTTAAGGAGGTTCTAAAACCGACTCTCACCCCGACAAAAGAAAGTCTTTCTGGTCCCGACTTTATGTTGTTGTCAGGGCTGACGAGTTTTGCCGATTGGATTGGGTCGAACGAAGAGTGGTTTTCATTTGGAAAGCCTGCTGACTGCGGCGACTTAAATGCGTGGTTTGAACGGCGAAGGTCTCGTGCAGAACAAGCGCTGAATGCAATCCGTTGGGGAATCAGAACCCCGTTGGCGCCAAAGTCAAAGTCCTTCACCGATGTGTTTGGCTTTGCGCCACGGCCATTACAGCAGGCAGTTGCCGATGTGCTCACCGAGCTGACCGTCCCTGCCATTTTATTGTTGGAAGCACCCATGGGCGAGGGCAAGACGGAGGCGGCGTTCTTTGCCCATCTGGAGTTACAGAGGAGATTTGGACATCGCGGTCTATATGTAGCCCTGCCAACCAAAGCCACTGGCAATGCGATGTTTGCGCGCACTCTCAAATTCCTGCGTGACCAAGGGGCTCAGCGAAGCCTCGATATCCAGCTCGTACATGGTGGCGCGTTACTCAACGATGCATTTCAGAATTTGAAGGTATCCGGCATTTGGGACCAGAAGGAGGGGCAGGTAAGAGTCG
>JBEIQG010000048.1:0-18405 GCA_040376625.1 Nitrospira sp.
AATTCCGGCTGCACGACCGATTCAGGGGGGAGCGGTTCTTCTCGAATAGGTTCCGGTGCCGGAAGTGTGGAGGAGTCTTCCTGCGCGCCGGTCCCGGCGGGCAGGATAAGCAAAGCCGCAGTCAAGATAAAAGGCCACCCTCCCCTGGCGGCGCGGTACAGGAACATAGGCGCTGACAATCCTCCGCGTAACAATGAGCCTTCCTTTATACACATAGGCGAGGCGAAAATTCCACGGGATCTCGTATGAAACATCTGCCGGGAATGACGTGGGGGTCCGTTCAACGGTTGAGCAAGGCGAGCGTGAGGACAAGGGCGACCATCAGGCCCAAGAGTCCCAGGATGAGATAGCGCCACCAGGCCAATTGATCCTGGACCGGCATGAACCCCAGGCTGACGCCCTCTGCCAGCAGCCAGTTTCTGAACTCTTGCGGGGCCACGAGAGTGAGTCCCCGGTCGGTGCAGGAGGTTATGAACCGATCCACCACCACGCCTTGCAGCGCGCCTCGAATCAGCCGTTCCAGCCAGCGCGGGAGTCTCAGACGCCCGGCGGCCTGAGTGACGCATCGGTCGACCAGGGCTTCGTATTCCTGTCGAGCCATGGCTAGGCTTCGTCCTGCCTCCGCTGCCCCCGGCTGCATAGCAGGCAAGGCATGGAGCCAGTCACGGAGAGTGAACTCCAATCGCTCGACCGTCCGTTGGGCCGCGCTCAACATTCCCGCAACGGCGCCCCCGAGCAGCGCACCGGCCAGGTACAAGGCCGTAAGCGACCAGCTACCCACTGCGGCCCAGAGGCCGTGGGGGGATACCGTGCTGCTGTAATAGGCTGCACTCCCTCCGACGAGGGCGGTTGAGACGAGCAGGTGAAGCGGCAGCGACCAGAGCATTGCTCGCAGGAATGTGCGGGGCTTCGTCGAGATTGATGAGGCGGGCTGGTTCCACATTGTGACCGGTCGACGATCTCAGAAGGTCTCCGGGGCCTGGTTCACATGAAGCGGCCAGAGGTTCCTGAGCCGCTCGAGTCTCGAGTGGAGTGCGGCCGATTCAAGCCGAACCGGTTCATGCGCAACACGCCACACCGGTTCCAGTGGCGCCGGGTCTTGAGGCAGGCGCGGGATGAGATGCCAGTGGATATGAGGGAGCTGGTTGCCGAGCAACTCATAGTTGACCTTCACGGCCTGCCACTCTTGAGCAAGCAGGGCAGCCACCCAGGACACTTCTTCGATGAGGCGACTACGATCGTTGCGGGAGAGGTGAAAGAGTTCCGTGGCATGGCCCTTCAGCACCAGCAGGGTCCAGCCGGGGAAGAACTGGTCGTCATGTAGATAGGCCCGGGTGAGTCCGCAATCGGCGATGAAATGACTCCGGTCCGGCCAGGTGCCGGCGCAGGCCTTACAGACAGGGCTGCTCATGGTTGACTGAGGCTCCGTCCTTCCTCGGCTGTGATCACCCCTTTCTTGATCAGCAGCTGGATGAGTTTGTCCGTGCTGGCCTTGTTCGGTGTGGCTGCAGCGGCCGCGGCCCCCGCCGGGCCCTTCTGTTTGGGCGGCTCGCGTTTTTGCCCCATCACCCGGAAGGACGGGGTAAAGACTGCGACATAGTCCCGGTTCCGGATGCGAACGGTGACGGGAAGACTCTCGCTGTTTGGAGTGAGGTCAGGCCCCGACCCTTGAGGGACACGAAAAAAGGGCCTTCCATCCTCAGTCGTGCCGTCCTGGCCGATGATTTCCATTCGGTTCAGCAGGGATTCGCCGGTCAGGTTCTCACGATCCTGTCCGCCGATATTGGTAATGCGATCCAGGACGATGATCAAGGAATCGGCGATGAAGAGGTCCGCAGAATTGTTGCGCACCGTGACATCATACCGGTATTCGCTCGAAAAATTATCGCGGCTGCGCAGGGTCACGAACGCGGCCGCCTTGCCGGTCAGATCGATCAGTTCCGCTGCGGCCCCGAGCAGGGGAAGGAAGGCCTGGACAAGCAGGAGGCAGGCGCTTCCCACAACAATGCGCACGGACCGCGTCTTCGCCATAATTCCCTCCCGGTTGTCGGTCAGCCCGCATCAGAATAACAAAGCCCCACAGTGAGTGCGAGGAAATCCTCTGCCATGGATCATGGTTTGCTTGACACGTTCTTTTCACGGACGATATTCTGCCCCTCGATAAACGATCGACTGCGGCCCATCACACCTGCATGGCAATTACACGTCTGACGTCTCCTCCGTTGCTGGTTGCGCGGACACTCGTTTCCCAGCTGCTGCGTCTCTACGACTATCCCGACCCGCGCCGTCCCGGACGGCTGATTAAGGGCTACGATTGTCCGCATGCCCTCCGGACGGCCCGGATGTGCGCCGCGGTGGCCCAGCGCATGGGGCATCAGCCCGCGCGAGTGAAACAGTATCAGATCGCCTGCCTCCTGCATGATTTGGGGCGAGCCGGACTGGATCGACGGCTTTTCGGCCGGATCTGGTCCTGGGCCCGTGCGCAGGGAATTCCCACCAGGCCGCGTGAATGGCGGGCTCTTCATCCGGAGACCCGGTATGGGCGGGAAACCGAAGCCTTTATCGCCCGTTATCGAAAGGCGATGGAAGCGGCCGGCATCGAGCTAAATCCCTGGGTTTGCGAGCAGGTGGAAATGCGGTTGGGGTATGCCCGCAGACTGGCCGCTCGATTGCGCGCCGTGAAACCACGCTTGCGCGAGCTCGCAGTCACCTGGTCGCCCTGGATGAGCCGGATCATGCTGTACTACTACTACCCTGAGAAGCTGAAAGGCGCGCAGCCCTGGGTGCGGCAGTTGGCCGAGATCCTGGTCGCCTGCGAGCAGTTCGAGGCCTATAGCAATCAGCGTCGCGGACGTGACTACTATGTGCGGAATCGTGAAGAGGTGTCGGACGCCTTTGCCTATCTCGACGCTCTGCGCGAGGAAGGGATCATCAGCCGTCCGGTCGCACAGGCCTTGCGGGACCTTGCGGCGGAGGGGCTGTTCGATCGTGTCCTGGAAAAGGCCAGGGGGCGGTCGTTGTCCAGACGCGAGCGCTCGTTGCTGCGCCGCGCAGGTCAGGAGTCACGAGATGCCGGTTAGAAGTATTTCGATCCAGGTAACGATGCAGGGCGATTGCCAGGTGGAGAATATCACCGGACAGGTTCAGGCCGCGCTGAAACACACGCAATTACGCGCCGGAATCCTCACGCTTTTCATCAAACATACGACGGCTTCCGTGTTGATCATCGAGGATGAGCCGGGGATCCGCGCCGATACGAAAGCGCTGTGGGACCGGCTGATTCCGGCTGATCCGGGCTGGCAGCACAACGTACGCAATGCAGGAGAGGACAACGGTCACAGCCACCTGCGCGGTCAAATGCAGGGGCAGTCGCTCACCATTCCGTTCAACGACGGGGCGATGACTCTGGGGACCTGGCAGCAGGTCGTCGTGTTGGATTTCGATACGCGCGCACGGACCAGGGACCTGGTACTACAGGTCATCGGTGAATAGGATGCGTCTCAGGGAGGCGGTCCGGCTGTGGCGTCGCGAAGAGCGGCTGAACGTGAGGTTGATAGTGGCGCTGGTGATGGCTCTGTGCTGGCCGGCCTGGCTTCCGGCTGCAGAAGGCACGAACGGGCATCCGGTCGCACAGTCTGTCGGTCCCACCGAGCTCAGTCCTGAGGAGCAGGCGACCATCGCCGTATTCGAACGTGCTACGCGGTCGGTGGTGTTCATTGCGAACACGGCGATGCAGCGCGATCCCTGGTCGTTCAATCTGTTTGAGGTCCCCCAGGGCTCCGGGACCGGCTTTGTCTGGAGCCGGCAGGGCCACATCGTCACCAATTACCATGTCATTTACGGCGCGGACGCGATTACGGTGACGTTGGCCGACCGCACGGATTACAAAGCGAAAGTCATTGGCGCCGATCCCGATCATGATCTTGCCGTGTTGCAGGTCCAGGCTCCCGAATCCGCTCTCCAGCCCGTCAGCATCGGCAATTCACAGTCGTTGCGCGTCGGACAGAAGGTGCTGGCGATCGGTAATCCCTTCGGGCTCGACCATACCCTTACCACGGGCGTGGTGAGCGCCCTTGGCCGGACGATTAAATCGATGAGCAACCGGACGATCGAAGGGGTGATCCAAACCGATGCGGCCATCAATCCGGGCAACTCGGGGGGGCCGCTCCTGGACAGCGGTGGCCGGTTGATCGGCGTCAATACCCAGATCATGAGCCCAAGCGGTGCGTTCGCGGGCATCGGGTTTGCGGTGCCGGTCGATACGGTCAACCGGATCGTGCCTGAATTGATCAAACACGGGAAGCTGATCCGTCCGGGTTTGGGGATCTCATTGGTCCCGGATGCCATGGCACGGCGCTGGGGTATCAAGGGCGTCATCATCGGGAAGGTCGGGCGAGGGAGCATCGCCGAACGGATCGGTCTGCACGGGGCGCGTGAGACCGTCGGAGGCCGGGTCGAACTGGGCGACATCATCGTGGCGGTGGACGGCAAGGCCGTCGAAACCATCGACGATCTCATGGATCTGATGGAACAGCACAAAGTCGGCGACGAAGTGACGATCGAGTACGTCCGCGGCAAGCGTCGATTACAAGTCATTGCTCCCTTGCAGGCGGTCAATTGATCCTCGGAGCCGCGGAAGTGAGTGCGACAGTGCGGTTACTCTCTGTGTTAGGATGACCGGAGTTGGACCAGCCGGAGGAATTGATATGAGCGACCATCGAATTCCGGATCAGCCAGAGTCGGGCGGGCAACAGCCGCCGCGCCGTGAGGCCTCTGCCACGTCTGATCCGATCGAACTGATAGAAGAATGTCTGGCGGCGTTTCCGGACGGCGATCCGCGCCAGAAGCTGCTCTATAAATTGCGACATGTGATCACTGCCCAGTCGGTGGCCCAGGAGCGGCGCGATACCGAGTTGAAAAAACTCAACGAGGTGGTGGCCAAGTTGACGGCACCCGCCAATCGGGTCGGCTTGCTGCTGGAAGTGCCGGCTGAAGCTGTGGCTCGTATCGTCGTGGGAGGGGCGGAGTATTACGCCAATATTGACCCGCGTCTTCCGGTCGAGGATCTCAAGATCGGCACGCAGATTCTGGTGAATGAAGCCTATACGGTGATCAAGGCCTTAGGATATGACCGCAACGGGCCGGTGCTGAAGGTGGCCGAAGTGTTGCCGGATGGACGGATTCGTTTCGAGCAGGATATGGGCCGACAGGCGTTGATTCTGCAACGGTCCAGTGATTTGCTGGGATCCGATCTCAAAGCCGGCGACGAAGTCCGTATCGAGCCGACACACCGGATCGCCATTGAAAAATTCGAGAATCGCCAGGCGAGGACGCACCTGCTCGATGAAGTGCCCAGCGTGACGTGGGAGCAAATCGGCGGGCAGCATAAGGCGATCGAGGCCATTCGGAAAGCCATCGAATATCCGCTGCTCCATGCCGACACCTTTATGAAATATCAATTCACGCAGCCGAAGGGCTTCCTGCTCTATGGCCCACCGGGCTGCGGCAAGACCTTGATCGGGCAGGCCGCAGCCGCCAGCCTGGCTCAGCTCGTGCGCGAATCACAGGGACAAGCTGCCGCGAATGGCGCGTCGAAGAACCCGCCGGTGACCAGCGGCGCTTTCCTGCACATCAAGGGGCCGGAGATTCTGAATATGTGGCTGGGCGAATCCGAGCGGATCGTCCGGGACCTGTTTGCCAAGGCGCGCGCCCGACGAAAAGAGGGGGCGCTGCCGTTTATTTTCATCGATGAAGCCGAGTCCGTGTTGGGGACCAGGCGGTCGATGCGGTCTTTCAACATCAACAATACTCTGGTGCCGATGTTCTGTGCTGAGATGGATGGTATCGAATCACTGCAGGATGTGGTGATTATTCTGGCATCCAACCGGCCGGATCTGATCGATCCGGCGGTCCTCAGGCCGGGTCGAATCGACCGGAAAATCAAGGTCGCGCGGCCGAGTCGTGACGCAGCCGTGGAGATTCTTTCGGTGTATCTAACGCCGTCGTTGCCGCTGGACCGCGAGTTGCTGGAGCGGAACGGGCAGGACCATGAAGCAGCGCGTCGCGTGGTGATCGAACAGGTCGTCGATAGTCTCTTCACCCGCACGGATCAGAATCGCGTGTTGTCGATTCGACTCCGGAACGGGCAGAACAAGGTGCTGTATCGCGGCGATCTCGTCAGCGGTGCGATCTTGTCCTCTATCGTGCAGCGGGCGAAGGAGAAGGCGATCGAGCGGGCGGTGGCAGAGGCCGGGGCGCCAGCCGGAGACGGAATCCGCGCGCAGGATCTGCTCGATGCGGTGCATGAGGAATATCGCGAAGGCGAGATGTTGCCTCCGGACGATGCGGCCGAAGAATGGCTCAAACTCCTGGATCACCATCCCGAGCAGGTCGTCGGCGTATCGTCCTTTCGCCGCGGGCGGCCGACGGAAGAGCGGTTGGTCAACCAGATTATCTGAAACGGCCTATGCATCTCTTCGGCATTGAAACTGAGTATGGCATCACCCGCGAGGATCTGGATGCCGTCGATCCCGTCGAGGAATCGATGGAACTGGTCCGTGCCCACTTGCCCGGCAGGTTTGAACGGCGCTGGGACTATCGGGGTGAGGATCCGCATGAGGACGCGCGCGGTTTCCGGGTCTCCGGTCTGCAACAGGACAAGGAAGAGGACGACTTCGCCAAGGTCGATGCCCATCGACCATTTTCGTTTCACGAGATGAAGAGCGATCTGGTCCTGCCGAACGGTGCGCGGTTCTATAACGATCATACGCATCCCGAGTATTCCACTCCGGAATGTCGCACGCGCAAAGATCTGCTGGCGCATGATCGGGCCGGAGAACGCTTTGTGCAGCGGGCGGCGGATCGACGAAATCAACAACTCGGCGGTGCGCACGTTCAACTTTATAAGAACAACACCGACTTTCACGGGCACAGTTACGGCTGCCATGACAATTACCTGGTGTCGCGCTCCCTGCCGTTTGCTCAGTTGGTCAGCGGCCTATTGCCGTTTTTGGTGAGTCGGCAGCTGGTGGCCGGAGCCGGGAAAGTGGGGATGGAGGCGCAGGAGTCTGGCTTTGTGCCGGGGCCGTTCCAGCTCTCACAACGGGCCGACTTCATGGAGGCTGAATTAGGCGTCGATACGATGCACAACCGGCCCATCCTGAATACGCGTGATGAGCCGCATGCCGACCGTACCAAGTACCGGCGTCTGCATCTGATTCTCGGCGACGCCAACATGTGCGAATACGCGACGGCGCTCAAGGTCGGTACCACCAGGCTGGTCCTGGACCTGCTTCAGCGGGGAGGAGCCCCGAGCCTGGAATTGGAACAGCCGGTGGCCGCGATCAAGCAACTCTCCAGGGACCCTGAGCTGAAGACGACGGTGCGCTTGAAGGATGGCCGGACGATATCGGGATTGGCCATGCAGGAGGAGTACTGGAACGCGGTCAGTCGAGGTGTCGCGGGGAGTGATCCGGATGCCGATTGGATATTGCGGGAATGGCAGGAAACACTCGGCCTGCTTCGGCAGGATCGCGCGCAATTAGTCGGCAAACTCGACTGGGTGACCAAGCAGTGGTTGCTTGAGACTTTCATGCGGGAAGAGCGGCTGGCGTGGGAAGATCCATGGCTCGCGAGCTTGGACCTGGAATATCACAATGTGAATCCCGATCGTGGCCTGTTTCTGGGCCTCGAAGCCGAAGGGAAGACCTGGCGTATGACGGGCGAGCGTGACATTGCGCAGGCCCTGGTAGCGGGGCCTTCGGATACCCGGGGCGGGCTTCGCGGGTTGTGTGTGAGACGGTTCCCGGAGCAGATCACGGGGATGCAATGGGAGCGGGTGCAGTTTTCCGGGGGGCTGCGTGCACGGACGCTTGAGATGGGTGATCTCTTCGAGCCCGACGCTGTGCAGGCCTGTGCCGCGTTGTTGGAAGCAGCGGCGTCTCCAGCCGATGCGCTGGCGGCGTGGACAAGACGAAAGGACGGGTAACCATGCGATATATGTTGATGCCGGAACGTCGTGAGGCGCCGGGCGATCCCATGCCGAAACCGTCGGGACCGTCGGAAGAAGGCGGAGGGCCTCGGCGGCCTGAAACTGGTTCGCCGGACAAAGACAATTTGCTGAAGCGGATGCGGAAGGTCGATCCGAAGCAGGCAGAGCGTTATCGGCAACGCACGGGACAGTAAGGCGCGTTCGGGTAATGAGTCAGGCGTGAGGGGGTAGTTTCTCGATCTGGCAGCCCGACGCTTCACGTTTCACGAGGGGTTTCTGTAATGGGGATGCAAGGGGATTTTTTTCAGCTGTTGAAGGAACAGGGATATCAGTTCGGGAATCCTGTCGCGGCAGCGGCCGGGATCGAGGTGCCGACGGCCACCACGATTCTGGCACTGAAGTATCGCGACGGCGTGTTGGTCGCAGGCGATCGTCGGGCGACGGCAGGCAACACGGTGATGTATGACCGCACCGATAAGGTGCTCGAGATCGATCGCCACAGCGTGATGGCCATCGCGGGGGTACCGGCGACGGCCTATGAGATGGTACGGGTGCTGGAGCATTCGTTCAAATACTACCGGCGCACGCAATTACAGGAGTTGAGTTTTGAAGGGAAGCTTCGCGCTGTGTCCAAGTTGCTGAAGGAGAACGTGCCGGCGGCGTTGGCGGGAACCGGTGCTGTGGTTCCGGTGTTCGCCGGATACGACCATGAGCAGGAGTCAGCGAAGATTTATTTTTACGATATTCTGGGTGCCGAATTCGAGGCGGTGGAATATGCCGTGTCCGGTTCGGGCTCGCCGACGATTCGAGGGATCCTCCACTATGTGAATACATGGGGGCCGCAACCATTGGCGGAACTTCCTGAAGAGCAGGCGACCGTCCAGGCCCTCCGGTTGCTATCCAGTGCAGCGGAATTCGATTCAGCCACCGGTGGAGTGAATCGGGAACTGAATCTCTATCCGGTGGTGAAACTCATTAAAGCGTCCGGTGTGCAGACCATCCCGGATACCGATTTGAAACGTATGCATGAGAGCGAAGTGTTGCGCGCACGCTGAGAGATAGACGACTGGTTATTGATCCCTATGGTGAAGGTGGCACGTTATGTATGAAGAACCCTATCGGTGGATCGAGGCGGTCGGCAATCGACGCCAGTATCTTGATGAACAATTTGCAAAGGGCTCACCGGTCGTCGCGTTGGCCTATGCCGACGGGATACTGATGCTGACTGTCAGCCGTGGGACGCCCAAACTCTATGAGATTTACGATCGCATTGCGCTGGGCGGCATGGGGCACCCGGCGGACCTGGAAAAGCTGCGTTTCTCCCTTCTGGAGATGGCCCATGTCGAGGGTTTCAATCGATCGCCGTCTGATGTCACAGGGGCCAGACTGATGAAATACGGGCTGGCACCGACTATCAAGCAGGCCTTTGAGGAGATTTATAAAGCGCCCTTCATCGCCAAAATTCTGCTTGCCGAATTAGGCGTGAAATCCGAGCGAGACCTGTTTCTATCGATCAACTACGACGGAAATTTCGAGGAGAGCCGGGGTTGGGGTGCCTTGGGCGCGACGTCATCCGTGCAGGGCCGGATGCGGCGCTACGTTGAATCGCAACCGGCGTTCGCGCAGGCCCAGCTGGCGCAGGCCGTGGAACTCGCCCTTTGCACATGGGCCGTCGGCTCGCTGGCTCAAGCTGGGGCAGAGTCTCCGGCTGCGGAGTCTTCCTCTGCCCAGATATCGGAAGAAAAGACGGAAGGGGACGGCTCGAGTCTCCCGGACAAGGCCGCGTTGCTGGCGCATGTGCGTCAGACCGTGGCCGAGAAATCATTGGAATGTGTCCTGCTGGAGCGCCGCGGGCCTGGATCGGCCAAATATCGCGCCCTTCGTCGTGAGGAGCTGGGCCGTCTGTTGCCTGCGGCTGTCAGCGCACCGGCCACCACCTGATATGTTGAATCGTATCTTCGGACTTGAAACGGAATACGGTCTCCTGGTGAATCAGGATCGACCCGACCATTCGCCGTCCTGGGTGGCGCAGCGTATCCGCGACCACATTTTCCAGGTCGAACGGCGAGGAGTCCTTGATCTTCATCATCGAGGCCATGACGAGCCGCCGGGTAACGGAGGGTTTCTCACCAATGCGGGGCGCATCTACCTCGACATGGGGCACCTGGAATATGCCTCTCCCGAGTGCACGACCCTGGCGGATCTTGTGGCCACTGATCGCGCGGGCGATCGGATTATTCAAGATGCGGTGACGGCGCTAGGGCTGGAAGAGACGGTGTCGCTGATCAAGAACAATATCGATCACGAGACCGATGCGACGTTCGGCTCGCATGAAAACTATCTCGTCACGCGGCAGTTTCCCTTTTCCCGGCGCGGCCTCGGCCCACTGGTGACGTTTTTGGTCACCCGTCAGGTGTTTACCGGGGCCGGTCGTATCGGATGCGCGAGTGATCCCAACGAATGGGTGCAAGTCGGAGGACTGATCCTGCACCGGCCGGGGCTGCGGGATGCCCAGGATCGATCGATTGTGCCGTTCCAGATCTCTCAACGCGCCGACTATATCGTCAACGACTTCTTCGAATGGGTGCAACACAACCGGGCGATCGTCAATACACGCGATGAGCCGCTGGCCGATCCGAACCAATATCGCCGTATTCATCTCCTGTGCGGGGATTCGAATATGGCCGAATATGCCACGGCGCTCAAGATGGGGACCACCGGATTGGTGTTGCAGCTGATCGAAGCCGGGCAGGCTCCGCGCGGCCTGGGGATCCAGGAGCCGGTTGAGGCCCTGCAGGATATTTCGCGCGACCCGGATCGCCAATGGATCGTGCGCTTGGAATCGGGACAGGCGATGTCCGCTATCGATATTCAAGAGCAGTTTCTGGCCGCGGCCCAGCGTCATTGCAAGGGGCAGGATGAAGAGACGGATTGGGTGCTGGAACAATGGGAATCGGTGCTGACCGATTTGCGTGGCGGCTATGAAAAGCTGGTCGGACGGATCGATTGGGCCTCAAAGCTGTGGTTGTTGGAGACCTATCGGGAGGCCGAGCAGGCGGCCTGGGACGATCCCATGTTGAAAAGCCTCGACCTCGAATATCACAATCTGCATCCTGAGCGGGGCCTCTGCTACGGTCTCGAGGAGGAGGGGCGGGGGCCGCGCCTGACGACGGATAAAATCGTGCGACTCGCGCAGGACCATCCGCCGCGCAATACCCGCGCGTTCGGACGGGGAGAATTGGTCAGGCATCTGCTGGCGAGCGGTTGCGGAGGAATCGCCTCGGATGCTCCGCTCGACTTCGAGGAGCAGATGGCCTGCGACTACATCATCAACTGGTCGAACTTCAAGCTGCGTGGCGCTGCGCCGTTTTTTATGGCGGACCCGTTTAAAACCTACGTGCAGGATGTGCGTACCCACCTCGCCGCCCGATAGTCTCCCGCCTACCGATTCAGTCCCATCCGTTCCAGGGCTCCTTTCGACACATCGAACGAGAAGCGCAATTGGATGGCATAATACTTCTGGACCAAGCCGGATTGGTCCAGTGGCCGGTCTTCTTCGCGGTAAAACGCCAGTTCCGTATTCTTCCATCGGACGGCGATGCCGACGATCCAATCGAGCTCGGACGGGTTCAGGGTATTCCTCGCTTCACGGTCGGTGAAGAGATTCATGTCTCCATACAGGACTATCTTGTTCTTGTAGAGATCCAGGTCGGCATGAGCGACGTACCGGAACAACGCGCGGCCCGTATTGTTGGGGCGGGCGAAGTACTGGCTGTTGTGAAAGAGCCATCCTGCGCCGGCATAGGCCGTGAGATTCTGGTTCGGAAAGGTGCGCCGCCACCAGGCGGAGTCCTGAGTCGCTTGAAACCGGGTGGTCACGAGCGCATCGGCGTACGCCTGTTTCAGGCCGCGACGGTCGAGCGGAGCATCTCGTTCGTACTGCAGCCGCCAATTGAAGCGATCGAGTACGCCGGTGAAGGCAAAGGTGCCGTCCCATTCCGTCAATTTGATCCATCCGTCGGTGCGGTCCGAGAAGAAATTCTGATCGGTGTAAAACGTGAGGTACTGCTTATAGATGTCTGTTTCCAAGTGCAGCATGTGGCGCATGCCGACGAGTCCGGTATTGTCAGGTCTGGCGGCAAACGTCGGATTCCTTACAAATGCCCCGGTCAACAGATAGCCGCCGAAGAGCGTTTCCTCTTCCTCGCGCGCCTCGTGATCCGGATCATCCATCGAAGGGAGCGGACGCCCGTACTTTTCCAGCCCGAGCGCCGGTTCCGCCCAGGGCATAAATGCCGACAGCAAGCCCATAAGGCATAGCAGCCGGCACACGCTCAGGCTCCGGTGTCGACAGGACGTCATTCCTGGCAATTGGCGAAGATCTCTTCGCAGTCGTTTGAAGCATCGACCGAACTCGGCACGAAGCGATACCGCACCTGGTCGACTCGCTGGTGGCGGATCACGACCGTTGCCCAGCAGCCGTGATGAACGGTAGGGCGGCTGCTCTTTGAGGACACCATGGATTCTTCGAGCAGCGGGGCTTCTTTGTAATATCGGAGGGTGGTGACCGTTCCCTCTTCCCGCTCTTGTAGCGGAGTTCCGGCGCAGGCAAGCACCTCAGCGGTGCTCTTTCCTTTTAATGCCTGCTGATGAGGATAACCCTCGGTGATAGGTGGGGAGCTATGGCAGCCCAATATGGTTCCGGCCAAGACGGCGATGAGCATACTGCTGTAAACATTTGCCTGAGGTGGGCGCATCGTGAGTGCTCAGCCTCGTCTCACGGGGACTGTGAGTAGCATACCTGTCAGATCAAAGCAACCAACTGCGGTTGAACCTTGGGTGCCCTTCTCGTGGTCGAGCCGGCTTCCGCGAGAATCGCGGTGTACGCCGTAAACGGCGTAGGTATCGACAGTCATCGGTGGGACATGGCCGTGACGGGTATTGCGTGACGCGTGAAAGTACCTAGTGGTTCAGGCATTAGCGCAGCGATGAGCGTTTCGTAGACTGTGCGTCAGGCCGTTGGAGGAAAACGAAATCGGCGTCAGGATGATGACGGTCGTCATCCTTCTGACTTGCGCTGGCCGCCTGCGGCGGGGCGGACCAGCCCCATGATGGGTTTCAGCCCTGTAGCTATCATCTAAGTTAATTTTTGTAGGTAACTGCATCTTTTTCATGCGGATGTGTTGACAATTATGTCTAATTCCCTAGAATAAGCTTCGAGCATGGGGTGTTATGACAGTCGCTGTGTGCCAATTCTGAGGCCGTGCGTGTCGTTAATCCTGCCCTTGTTAGATCGGTCGGTATCCTCCCGCATGTTTGGAACCGTTCGTGCGCTTGCAAGAGTTCAGCCTCGCCCGGAGCGAACTCTGTGAGCGGGCGACGTCGTCCACACGTTATTCAATTCGATGCTGTGCACCGCGCAGCACTCAATACGGCGGGAGGGAATGTATGTCGAAGCACATTGCTGCGCGCAATGAGAGTGTGTCTGTGATCGGCCTGCTCGACCAGGAAAGCAACCGACAATCTTCGGTGCAGGACCGGAAGAAAACCAGCGATGCCTGGTCTCTCTCGGTCGCGGAGCGTCGGGCCTCCCGGCGTGTCGAGACCCGTATCCCCACCCTTCTTCACGTTCAAGATCATACGTGGAACGGTCAGACGAAAAGCCTCAGTTTAGGCGGGCTCTCAATGGAATTTGCGGAAGACATTCCTGCCATGCTGAATCAGCATATTCTGTTGAGTCTGACTTCCGGGGCCACGCGGCCAGAAAGTGCCGGAGTGGTATGCGGCATTCGGGTTTCCGAAGGTGTTCTCGGATCAGGTCAGACGAAACGAGGAGTAACACTTGCCGTTCAGTTCGTGCGGTTGTGCGACGGCGATGCGCAGGTCATAGCCATGTGGATGAGCGAGGGGCGCGCAAGGCCAACCGGCCTGCAGTTCGTCGCCGCATTGGTCGCCCAAGAGAACGAGGATGGCCTTATCGACACCGAGTCTCGGCAGCCGGTCGTTGCTCAGGCCGCGCGGGCGCGCCTTGTTCGGGCGCCCGGCCGTCCGCGTCAGGAGCGGAGGCGTCAACAGCGGATCACGGTTGGATTGAGCACCGAGGTCAGTCTGCGGCTGAGAGCGGGTGATCGGGTTTTGGCGGGGGCGTTGACGACCGACTTGACGCCAAATGGGGCCTGTCTGTGCCTGTCGGCCGAAGAGGATTTGCTGGGTTCAGAATTGGAACTGAGATGGATGTCACCGACTGTCGCCCAGCGAGTGTCTTCTATTTCCACGCCGTCTGGCGTCTGTTCCGTGGTGGGCGAAGTGGTATGGACAAGACCGGGCGAGGCAAGCGCTCCTTCGCACTATCGGCAAGTTGGGGGGCGGACGGTCCTGGCGGGTGTGCGATTTCTCCCGGTTGCTAAAGTGGCTGAGGACATCATTGAGCGCCTGCTCCGGCAGCGGCAGGTCGAGGGCGTCGTCGACAGGCCGGAAGGGCCCTCCGTCATCAGTGAGTTCTCTGAGTGTGTGCGTCCGTCCGGTCACCGCATCGCGCTTTGTCATGATCGGCCTCGAACCGATGTTTCGGGCGACGCACCGGTTGTGGTGTTGGCTCCCGGCTATGGGGAAAGCAAACGCGACTACGTGCCGTTGGCCTATTATCTGGCCGGCAATGGGTTTCATGTAGTGCGCTTCGACAATGTCAATCATGTCGGAGAGAGCGATGGGTCGGTCACACAGTTTCGCCTGGAGGATATGGAAACCGATCTGGAGACCGTGCTGGAGCATGTGGCTGCTCATTGGCCGCATCGATCCATCGGCCTTGTTGCGACCAGCCTGGCCGGTCGCGTTGCACTCAAGGTCGCGGGGCGAGTCCCTCACCTGGGGCTGCTGACGTTAATCAATGGAATCATGGATGTTCAGCATACGTTGCAGGCCGTCCATCGAGAGGACCTCATTGGCGAACATGTGGCCGGCGTGCGAAAAGGGATAGTCAACATTCTCGGCCTGACCATCGATGCGGATCGTTGGTTGGAGCATGCCGTTCAGGGAGGCTATGCCGACCTACACACCACCCGGCAGGATGCCGAGCGCCTCGATACTCCAGTCGTGCTGTTTCATGCCGAGCAGGATGCGTGGGTCGATCCTACTTCTATCGAGGCGGTCGGCGAGGCGATGGGTGCAAATCTCCGTCATTCCTATGTGGTGCCGGGAGCATTGCATCGACTTCAAGAGAGCCCCCGAAAGGCCCGCACCGTTTATCGCCAAATCGCCCTGACCTGCCAGGAGGAGTTGTGGCCGACACGGTCGATGACGCGGATGGTCGAACCATCGCATCGAGAAATCGGGGTGCAGAACCGCGTGGAACGAGAACGCAGCAAGAAACATCGGCCCATGGGCAAGTCTGATCATGTAGCGTTCTGGCGGGAGTATCTACATAATTTCCAGACGATCCCGAACGTGGCCGACTTTTGGCAGCTCATGGATCACGTCTATCGCTTGATGGGGGATTGCCATAATGGGGAGCGGATTCTAGATGCCGGGTGCGGCAATGGTAACCTCGGTGTATTCTTGCAGCTCAATCAGGCATTTCGGCAGCGCTATGCCAAGCGCGGAGATTTTCGTTCGCCTGACTACGTTGGGGTTGATTTTGTCCCGACCGCTCTGGCGCAGGCCATGACCAACTTCGAGCAGGTGGGGGCGGCACTAGAGGGGCAGTTTTATAAGGGGTTGCGAGCGTATGTGCCGATGTCGATGAGGGTCTGCCGGGCGGACCTGGAGTCCCCGCTGCCGTTTCCCGATCATTCGTTCGACCGGGTCGTGTGCAATCTTGTCATTGGGTACGTGCGCGATCCGCTCTTCACTCTCCGGGAATATCTGCGTGTATTGACTCCAAATGGGCGGTTGGTGATTTCCAATCTAAAGCCGTATGCCGATCTCTCGGCGATTTATCGCCGCTTCGTGGAGACGGCTCGGACGCCGGATGAGATCGAGGAAGGGCGTCTCCTCCTCGACAATTCTGGTAGAATCAAGGAGCGGGAAGGCGAAGGCATTTTTCATTTTCACTACCAGGCGGAACTGGAAAGTCTGTTGCGCGCCGCCGGCGTCCCGCATCCGCGGGTCTATTCCACGTTCGGAAACCAAGCGCTCATTGCCGTGGCCGGTAAGGGCCTGGCGAACCTCACGGTGGCGGCATGATGACACGGCCTCGGCTCTAACAGAGAACTTGAGATGAAAGTGCTCGCGTTCAGTGCCCTGGTGAATGCGTTGGCTGCGACAGGGCTCGGAATGTTCGTCTACTTCCGGGATCCTGCCGCTGCACGCAACCGGATTTACGGGCTGTACTGTCTGAGTATTGCCTTTTGGAGCGTATTCTACTGCGGCTGGCAGCTCACGGAATCCAAAGAACTTGCGCTGAGTCTGCTGCGCTTGGTGATGGCCGGCGCATCCCTCATCCCGATTCTGTATTTTCACCACACCGTCACATTTCTTGACATCACTGCCCGCCACGCCAAAGCTCTGAAAATCGGCTACGGTCTGGCAGCACTGTTTCTGTTGGCTGATACGACGCCCTGGCTCGTGGCGGGGGTGCACCCTGCGATGTCGTTCTCCTTTTGGCCGGTTCCCGGCCTCTTCTTTCATCCCTTCCTGCTATATTTTCTCTGGTATGTCGTCTACGCAACATCGCTTGTCGGGGTCGCTCTTCGGGATGCGAACGGCATCCGGCGCCATCAATATGCATACATGCTGGCCGCCAGCATCATTGGGTATGCGGGCGGAGCCACGAATTTCCCTCTCTGGTATGGTGTGCCGCTATTGCCCTACGGCACGGTGCTCATCACGGCGTATACGGCCTTGATGGCCTACACGATCGTTCGGTACCGCCTGATGAATATCAGCGTGGTACTGAACAAGGGGCTCGGGTATGCCATCGTGCTGGCGATTATCGTCGTGGCGACGTCCATCGGCGCGGTGCTCAGCAATCGCGCGACCGGGCATTCCACGCCTCCGTTGTTGGCTGGAACGCTGTTCCTCATATGCGCTCTCTGGGTCCTCAGCAACAATCCCCGTTCCACGTCGAATACGATCTTCAGCGCCGTATGCGGGGCCGCCTGCCTCTGGTTATTCGGCTGTTTCATGTTGTTTTCGGCATCACGCGAAGATGAGGCGCTCTTCTGGGTACAGGTGATTTACACGGGAGTGGTGTTTTTGCCCGCGCTGACCTATCACTTTGCGCAAAGTCTCTCCGGCGGGGCGGCGCATGATCGCCTGATTTTGTGGAACTACGTCGCCGGCGCGATTTTTTGGAGTCTCTTGTTTACGCCATATCTGGTGGACGGCCAGTACGTCTACTATTGGGGCCGGTATCCCAAGGCCGGTGCGCTCCATCCCTGGCTGGTAGCATACGTGGTGGCGGGCGGGGGGATGACGGTCTATCGCCTCTATCAGGGGTATCGGCGCCACCTCAGTGCATCCCCGCTACTCGGCGCGCAGCTGAAATATACCCTGGTGGCCCTGGCACTGGGATTCCTGGCCTCCCTCGATTTCCTTCAGAACTATGGCGTGGGATTTTATCCTGTCGGGTACTTATTGGCCGGTCTTTCGGTGACTGTCGTGGCCTATGCGATCGCTCGATACGAGTTGATGGATGTGTCGTTCGTCCCGAGTCGGCCGAAGGTGATGTTGTCGATCAAATTGATGGGGCTGATTCCGGCCTACATGATGATTCTGCTGGTCATCCGGATCTTTACCGGAACGTTCCACTATCTACTGGCCGGGGTGCTGTTCGGTTTATTTGTGATCGTATCAAGCGGCTTGGCGAACCTTCAGAAGGGGGTCGAGCGGGCGATCGGCCAGACGCTGTTTCGAGAGCGCTACGATGCTTACGATACGTTAGTGCAATTTTCGAAGTCTCTGGTGGCGATCCTCGAGCTGAAATCTCTCACGAAAGAAATTGTGCAAACGCTCGCGCGCGTGATGAACATTAAAACGGCCTCTGTCTATGTCCTCGACAAGGAACAAGGGATCTATAGCTTGACTGCCTCCTACGGGTTTGTGACGCGTGAGTCCGTCGTGCCTCCGATTAAGATGGAGGGAGAGTTCCCTAAGACCTTGTTGCGAACAGAGACCGCCCTTGTCCGCGAGGAAATCGAATACGACAAAGCCGATACGGATCACTTGCGATTGCTCGACACCCTGAAAGCGTTGGGGTCCGAGGTCTGCATTCCGTTGATCAGCAAGGACCGGCTGGTTGGTTTTTGTAACTTAGGACGCCGGTCCAATCATGGCATGTATTCGACGGAAGAGTTGGCCCTCCTCAAGACTCTGGCGCAGCATGCCGCGATCGCAATCGACAACGCGCTCTTGTATGAAGATCTCCGCCGGTCACAATTGTTGATGCGCCGTACCGACCGGTTGCGATCGCTTGAAAC
>JBEIQG010000083.1:0-13938 GCA_040376625.1 Nitrospira sp.
CGCTAGGATGCAGCCATGAGGCCCAGATCGACCGGTTATCTTGATATTTCGCGATCCCCAGCGCTGCCGACCCGTGCGATATTATGGTTACGCGGCATCACCATACTGGCTATGGTCTCGTCCAGCTTCGCCGCTGAGCTCACCACCGAGACACTCATCACAGTCAAAACACCGACCGGCACGCTGATTCAGGCTGAATTAGCGGATACCGCCTTGAAGCGAGCCCAGGGATTGATGTTTCGAGAGCATCTGGCCGATGACCGGGGCATGCTGTTCATCTTCGGCGACGCCCAGCCCTGGACATTCTGGATGAAAAATACCAAGATTCCTCTCGATATCATCTGGATGGACGCAAAGAAAACGATCGTCCATATCGAGCGGAACGTCCCCATTTGCACTAGACAAGACGACGGGTGTCCTCAGTACCACTCGGAGGAAGGGGCGCTGTACGTTCTGGAACTCGGTGGGGGCCGCGCAGCGGCGCTGCAGCTTCAACGCGGCATGAAACTGAGCTTTAAACAGCCCTGACCATCATCCGTTGATCACTGCGACTAGCGCGCACCCCAGAAGAAGTTCTGAATGCGTTCAATGAGGGAACGCGTGTGTGTGACTGCCGAAACGGCCGCTGCCTCGCGCGACAGTTGTGCTTTCGCCGCCGCAGTTGCCGCCTGTCTGCGGGCCACTACCTCACCGATACGCTCGAGCAGCCGACGATCCTCCTGAACAACCCGTAGCAAAGCCTGCTTTGCTACGGCAATAACCAACAGTTCCGTCGCAGCCGACACCGTGGCCGAACGCGGCTCTCCGGTCAGGAGCGACATCTCGCCGAAACACTTCCCTGCGTCAAGCGTCGTCACCGTCGAACTGAGCCCCCCCTGTTCCAACCGCACATCAGCTTTCCCGGAAGCGATGACGTAAAGGACCTCTCCGGGCTCTCCCTGACGAACAACTCGTTCGCCAGGGAGGTAGGACTCCCATCGCGATTCTTTCGCCAATGTTTCGAGCTGCTTGGCATCGAGCGTACCCAAAAAGTCGACTGCGGCGAGTTGGGCCACCATGCGCCCGACCGCCTGCTCGCTCGCAATGACCTCCGGTTCGACCGTCTCATGCACCACACGTTGCGGAAAGGGAATCTCGATTCCATTACGCCTAAAGGCGTGCCAAATGTACATCCGCAGCCGGCTCTCAATCAAATCGCGCTGTGCGAATTCGGCGATCGGGAATTTGATTCGATACTGGACCGACGATTCGTTAAATGCCGTGACCAGAGCCGTCGCTTTCGGTTCCTGCAATACCCCTGGGACTGCCTCCGACGTCTCAAGCAATGTCGCGCAGACCTGCTCAGGCGGAGTGCGATAGGCGGCATCGACGTAGACGTTACAAAAATGCGTCGTCGTGGGCCTGCTGAAATTCGTCACCCCGCTCTGAATCACCAGATCGTTGGGCAGCGACACAAGATCCTGGGCGCGAGTCAGCAACGTCACATGCTCCATGCCGATGTGAGTCACCATTCCTTCACGATCGGCCACTGTGATCCAATCGCCGACCTTGACAATCTTCCCTAACTCAATGCCGGAAAAGAAGCGCGTCAGCGTATCTTTCAGCGCCACACCCACCATCGCCGCCGCAATGGTCGGCAACGCCACGAGGGCCACGAGGTTGATCCCCATGACCAGCCACAGGATCAACACTCCGGCAGCGACCACTTCGGCGCCGATGAGCAGCTGGCGGACAATATCGGGGATATAGCGCTGCCCCCGTTCGATCAGCCATTCGCCGATGATCAGAGCATCAAAAATCGTGAAGAGGAAAAAGGAGGCGCCCAGCCAGGCTGCGACATCGAGTCCCGACCGGACAAAGTGCGGCACGTGGCTTACGAGCTCGCTACGGCCGACCAGCGCGGCGGTGACGAGCAGCAGTGCCACGCCGCCGGCATAGAACGGGAGCGGCGGCGCCGACTTGCGGCGTCTAGCCAACAGATAGATTAGGCCCAGCAACACCGCCGCGATGACCGCGAGCATCGCCATCACCGTGCCGACCAGTAAACCGATGCTCATGCGGATCTCACTTGGTGCGGGGAGGAGAACAAACCAACGCCTCTCTGGCTAGGAGCGCTCTCGCCAGGAACGAACACGTCTCACGGTGATGATGCCATCAACCTTTTCAATTGCCTTGAGTACTCGAGCCAGATGGGCGGTGTCCTGGACTTCGATGATGAAATCCAGCATCGCCTTCCGGTCCTCGCGGGTCGTTATTTCAGCGCGACTGATATTGGCCTGGCATTCGGAGATGGCCGTCGAGACATGCGCCAATACTCCGGTCTTGTCCACGGCGATGACCGAAACCTTCACGGAGTGGGTGCTCGGCGTGGAATGGTCCCACTCAACTTCGACGAGCCGGTTCTTGTCGTAGTCCAACGCTTCCAAATTGGGACAATCCACAGTATGAATTGTGAGCCCACGCCCCCTGGTGATATACCCTAAGATGCGGTCACCCGGCACAGGGTTGCAGCAGCGGGAGAGTTGCATCAACAGGTCTCGCGCGCCTTTGACCTGCACACCCGTATCGTCGGCACGTCCTGTGACCGGTTTGGGCGGCGGCGGGACCTCAGAGAGGACAGCCTGTCCCTCCGTCGCAACGGGCGGAATGATTTTGCTCATAACTTGCGAGGTCGGCAAATGACCGAACCCAACCGCCGCGGCCAGTTCCTCGGCCGTCTCATACCCGACCTGTTTGGCCACGGCCAGGAGTTGATCGGAACGCATCATCTGCGCGGGTGCCAGGCCATGCCGGCGGAACTCGGCTTCCAGCAACCGCTTGCCGATCTCGATACTGCGGGATTGCTCCTCGGCCTTGATCCAATGCTTGATCTTGGTTTTCGCGCGCGACGTGCGGACGAATTTCAACCAATCCCGGTGAGGCGTTTGATTGGCGGCGGTCAGAATCTCAACCATATCGCCGCTTTCCATCATGTGTTTCAGCGGGACGATCTTGCCGTTCACCTTCGCCCCCACACAGTGATCGCCGATCTCGGTATGGACGGAATAGGCAAAATCCACCGGAGTGGAACCTTTTGGCAATTCCTTCACCATGCCCTGTGGGGTAAAGACGTAGACGACATCGTGGAAAAGATCCAGCTTCACTGAATCCATGAACTGACGATTGTCCGGCAAATCCTGATTCCATTCCACGAACTGCCGTAACCAGCTGAATACCTTTCCGTCTTTCTCGTCGATCCGCCCGTGCTCTTTGTATTTCCAGTGCGCGGCGATGCCCTGTTCGGAAACGCGATGCATCTCTTCCGTCCGAATCTGAAACTCGACATGTTCGCCTTTGGGGCCGACGACGGTGGTGTGTAGCGACTGATACATGTTGGATTTCGGGATCGCGATGTAGTCCTTGAAGCGGCCCGGCAACGGGCGCCACAGCGAATGGATGACACCGAGGAGCGCGTAACAGTTCATCTTGATATCGGTAATGATGCGCAGCGCGGCAAGATCGTACACTTCCTCGAATGAGATCGATTGCTTCTCCATCTTCTGGTAAATGCCATACAGATGCTTGGGCCGCCCGGACACCTCACCCTGCAAGCCGGCCTCGGCCATTGCTTTCTTGACCAGGTCGATGACTTCAACGATGTACTGCTGCCGGTCTTCGTCTCGCTTCGCCACTCGAACGCGCAGTGATTCGTAGACATCCGGCTTGAGATGTTTCAGGCAGAGGTCTTCCAGTTCATTCTTAATCCAGCCAATCCCCAGCCGATTGGCCAGCGGAGCATAAATCTCCAGCGTCTCCTGGGCGATTTGTTGCCGCTTCCCCTCGCTCAGATATTCCAGGGTCCGCATGTTGTGGAGCCGATCCGCCAGCTTGATGAGGACGACGCGGATATCGTCCGCCATCGACAAGACCATCTTGCGGAAATTTTCCGCCTGCTTTTCTTCGTAATTCCGGAAGGTAATCTTGCCGATCTTGGTCACGCCATCAACCAGGTGCACGACGTCTTTCCCGAATCTCTGCTCCAACTCAAGCGGTGTGGCCAGCGTATCTTCCAGCGTGTCGTGCAGCAACCCCGCAACAATGGCCGTGACATCCGTCTTCAAATGGGTCAGGAGGCCGGCGACCGCGAGAGGATGCCGAAAGTAGGGCTCACCGGATCGGCGCGTCTGGCCCTCATGGGCCTTGGCCGAAAAATCGTAAGCCCGGCGTACAAGATCGAGGTCCGCCTCGACGTTGTAGCTCTTCACCCGATCGATCAGCTGGCTCAGCTCTGTCACGGTCTCATGCGGCATAATTACGACACCTCACCGCTCATGCGGAGGGCCTTGATACGCAACTGCACCCGATCGTAGCCGTTCCAATGGTTGCGCTCAGGGCTGAAGGCCAGGTCCACCGGTCGACCGCTCCTGAGCCCCAGCTCTTCAAACGAGCCCATGCGAAAGCCGATGCTCTCAAAAATAAACGATCGCCCTTGCCGCACACGCAACTTGAGATGCTTCTCGCCGACAACTCGCGCATCCACCACATCCAGGCCGCGAACAGCCAGGGTGGGTTCCGGATTGCCGGCCCCGAATGGATGCAGGGACTCCAACTCCTGGATCAGATCGAAATTGACATCCGTCAGTTTCACCTCGGCATCGACATGCAGGGTCGGTACCGTGCGAGCGCTCCCGGCCCACTGAGCTGCTACCTCACAGAACCGCCCGCGGAATTCCTCCAACCGCGACTCCTTGAGCGTCAGTCCAGCGGCACTCGGATGACCGCCATAGGCTTCCAGTAGATCCTTGCACTTCGACAAGCCCTGATACAGATCGAATCCCTCCACCGTCCTGGCCGAGCCCTTTCCTATGCCCTGCCCATCGATCGCAATCACGATGCTCGGACGATGGAACCGGTCCACCAAACGGGCGGCCACAATCCCGACAACGCCCAGGTGCCAGGCACGTGAACCCAAGACGATGGCTGAGGCAGGTTCATCCTGCTTCAGATAAGTCGCCGCTTCACTGGTAATCCCTTCCTCGATCTGTTTCCGCTGCCGGTTCAACTGCTCCAACTGCTCGGCAATCTGCATGGCCTCCTGCTCGGACTCCGTCGTCAACAGCCGCACACAGAGCATGGCATGATCCAGCCGTCCTGCGGCATTCAATCGGGGGCCGAGACGGAAACCGATCGTCTCGCTGGTGCAGGCCTTCACGATCCCCGCTACATGCTTGAGCGCGCGAATGCCAGCGCGGGCTCCGTGCGTGATGTGGGTCAGACCTTCCCGTACCAGAATCCGATTTTCATCCTGCAGCGGTACGATGTCCGCCACTGTTGCCAACGCGACCAGATCCAAACAGGAATCAGGCTCCACGTCGCCGGATCCATACCGTTGCTGGTAAGCCGACACCACCTTATACGCCAATCCCGCCGAGCAGAGCCCTTTGAACGGATAAATGGCATCGCGCCGGTGCGGATTCAGCACGGCAAGGGCGGCCGGCATCGTGGCATCAGTTTGATGATGATCCGTCACGATCACATCCATGCCGAGTTCCCTGGCAACCGCAATCTCATGATGCGAAGTTGTCCCGCAGTCGGAGGTGACGAGTAGCGAAATCCCCTCTTCCGCTAAACGACGGACTGCTCCCTCGTTCAAGCCGTATCCTTCGCGAATCCTATGCGGAATGTAGCCACAGGCATTCCCTCCGAGCCCTTGATAGAAGGACAAATAGAGACTGGTCGCCGATACTCCATCGACATCGTAGTCGCCATAAAAACAGACCCGTTCCTGGCGAGCAAGCGCCTGATGTAACCGCTCGACAGCCGGCTCCATATCAGGAAGCAAGAATGGGTCATGTAGTCCGCCCGGCATGCCGGACATCCAACGGGTCGCTTCGTCGGGAGTCATGACGCCGCGCGCAAGCAGCACCGACGCCGTGACCGGCGAGATCGATAATTGTTGCGACAGATTATGCTGCAAAACACGATCGGCCGCTTGAAAGACCCACAACTTGTCCTGCATGAATCCCCTATCTTTACCTGAAATAATCAGAAGTTACTAAGAAGTGCCGGAATGGTATCGACTCACCTATTTTTTGTCAAACAGAGCTTGCTGAACGGGAGCGTTCGCGGAGGACAGTAATAGTGCTCTAACAGACGAACGACGACTCAGGTGAACGACAGGAGGGACAGACAGGGAGCGGATAAGAAAAAGGAGGGGACTATTCCCCTCCCTTTTGCACATAGTTCTTCACGAACTCTTCGGCATTTTTTTCGAGCACGTCGTCGATTTCATCGACCAGTTTGTCGATGTCCTCTTTCATTTTCTTTCCGGACTCGACGACCTTTGGATTCGGCTTGACCTCTTCCTTCTGATGAGACTCTTTCCTGGATTCCGGTCTCCTCTCCTGCTTCTCCATCGGAGCACCTCCAGTCGATCAGAACGTGTTCGAATGACCCATCTTCTGTCACATTACTCTAGGGTCCTCGAACGCGTCAAGCCAAGGGCCACATCCGGTGGCGAGTTGAGCACATCACACCCAGTGGCTCGCACATGAGGCATTCCAACCCACTATGTCCACTATTTCACAATGAGCGAGACGATCAATAACGCAACGATGTTAATGACTTTGATCATCGGATTGATCGCCGGCCCGGCCGTATCCTTGTACGGGTCGCCGACCGTGTCGCCGGTCACCGCCGCCTTATGCGTATCGGTCCCTTTCAGGCCCTGCTCTTCGATGTACTTCTTCGCATTGTCCCACGCGCCGCCGCCGCTCGTCATGGAGATAGCCACGAAGAGACCTGTCACGATACTCCCCACCAACACACCGCCAAGCGCCTGAGGTCCAAGGATGACGCCCACCAGAATCGGGGCCACGACGGGAATTAACCCAGGAATCATCATTTTTTGAATCGCCGCCTGCGTTACGATATCTACGCAGGTACCGTACTCCGGCTTCCCGGTGCCTTCCATAATCCCTTTGATCGTCCGGAACTGGCGCCGAACCTCTTCTACAACCAGCCCGGCTGCCTGGCCGACCGCTTTCATACATAACGCACCGAAGATGAACGGCAACATCCCGCCCAAAAAAAGGCCGACGAGCACCGACGGATTCGAAAGATCGAAGGTGCTCGCTTGAGTGCCTTTGGCCACTTCACGGGCGAATTCGGCAAACAACACCACAGCCGCAAGCCCAGCCGAACCGATCGCATACCCCTTCGTCACCGCCTTCGTCGTATTACCGACGGCATCAAGCGGATCCGTGATGTCCCGCACTTCTTTCCCCAGATGGGCCATTTCTGCGATCCCGCCGGCGTTGTCGGTAATCGGACCGAACGCGTCGATCGCGACCACGATCCCCGCCATCGACAACATCGACACCGCCGCCACGGCGACGCCGTACAAACCGCCCGAGGCTGCGCCGCCGCACATCCAATAACTGCCGAGAATCGCCGCACCAATGACAACCACGGGCGCAGCCGTCGACTGCATCCCCACTGCCAGACCGGCAATGATATTGGTGGCATGACCCGTCTCACTGGCCTTGGCGATATCTTTGACCGGCGCGTATTCCTTGGATGTGTAATAGTCGGTGATGAAGACGAGGGCCAGCGTCACCGCCAACCCCATCAGAGCCGCCAGATAGTAACTGAGACCGCTCACGCCGCCGACTCCTTCCATGATCTTGGAAGTGATCGGGTAGAATGCCACTGCCGCAATGCCGCCGGCGACGAACAACCCCTTGTACAGGGCCGTCATGATCTCGCCGCCCGGACTCACCTTTACGAACAGAATGCCGATGATGGTGGCGAAAATAGTCACCCCGCCCAAGGCGAGCGGATACAGAATCGGCGCGCTGACGCCTTTGAACATCGTAAACGCCAGTACCATCGCGGCCACGGTCGTTACCGCGTAGGTTTCAAAAAGGTCCGCCGCCATGCCTGCGCAATCGCCGACGTTGTCGCCCACATTATCGGCGATGACTGCCGGATTACGAGGATCATCCTCAGGAATACCCGCTTCCACCTTCCCGACTAGGTCCGCGCCCACGTCGGCCGCTTTGGTGTAAATGCCACCGCCGACGCGCGCAAATACGGAAATCAAGCTACCGCCGAAACCGAGGCTGAGCAAGGCGTGAATCGCCTTTTCCTGCCCGGCAATCTGTGAGGCCAGTGTATAAAAGCTTGTAATCGCCAAGAGGCCTAGCCCGATCAGCAACAGCCCCGTCACCGCGCCGCCGCGGAACGCGACGGTCAACGCCGCGTTCATGCCGTTGTGCGCCGCTTGCGCGGTCCGCACGTTCGCCCGGACCGCGATAATCATGCCCACATAACCGGCGAGTGCCGAGGCCCCGGCGCCGATTAAAAATCCAATGGCCGTCAGCATCCCGAACTTATCCGACACGGCACCTGCTCCCCACAGCAACACAAATAACACCGCCGCCACCATGCCCACCGTCTTGTACTGGCGGTTCATATAGGCGCCGGCCCCCTCCTGAATCGCTTTTGCAATTTCCTGCATCTTTGCGTTACCTGCGTTGAGCTTGAACACCCACATGGCGAGATAGAGGCCATAGGCAATACCGGCAATCGCCGCAATCAGAGCAAAGGTCACAATCGCTGAGTCGCTCACAGTGTTCTCCTCCTGTTAACAGAATGGTGAAACTGAGAATCCAGCTAAAGTGTCTGCAAGAGTACCCCGTCGCGAACATGAACCAGTCACGTACAACGGTCGACGAATGTCACAGAATCTCCGTGGCCTGGACCCATCGCGAGCTGAGAACGCAGCAGTAAGACATGCTGCATGCCCGACAACAGACACGGGTGCGAACGAGCGGGAAAGTGGCGCCATTCTATAGCGAGGTCGGAGTCGGATCAAGGCGAAAGATGGGTGGCGTGAAGGGGTGGGGAACGCCACTTCGGCCGAAGCCCCGCCGCTCGCCGTTTGCGGAAGGAGAGGGACTTTGTTATAGTGCGCGCGGATTAAGGAGTACTCGATGGGACTGGCGCCCGAATATATCCTGATTGATCAGCAGAAATTCCACAAAACCAAGCTGGCGCTGGACAATCACGTGTATAAGAATTGTGAGATCGACGACTGCGACGTGCACTACAGCGGCGGACAGTACGAATTGATCGACACGCACATCACCAACTCACGACTCATCCTCAACCACCCGGCCAAGGGCATCTACAGCGCCATTCAGATCTTCAAGATGAAGTCCCCCGGTTCCAGCATCGTCTCTGAGTAATCCGTACCTAGTGACGCGTCGTTCAGCTCTCTCCTCTGACCGAACGGAGCATGGTCTTGGGCGAGGTCCGCTTCAAGAGAAACGCACGACATTACCTGGCGATAGGAATGTTTTCGCTGAACTTCGCGATGGGGATGGATTGAAACACCGGGTCCTGAGCACCTTTTGACGATTCCGCTTCAATGCGTTGCAGAAAGGTGGCCGGCCCGGTCACAGGGGCGTAACTGAGGATGGCTTCGACGTCGAAGGTCTTGGTGTCCTTCGGTGTCGTGAAGGTGAACGTTTCCAAACGCTTTTCCTCAGGTTTGAGTACCGTTTCTTCGAGCACCTTGACGGCCTCAAAATCGAACACCGTCTTCTGGCCTTTGGCGTCGGCATACGTCCGTCCGTAGACGCGTTTGTCGTTGAACACGGTCTTGAGGTTCTTGCCCTTGATATCCAATTCCAGGACGACACTCGCCCAACCGGGATGGGTGGTCGGCAGGTTATGCGGGACCAAACTCTGCACAGCCACCGTCACGGTGGTTTTCTCTCCCTCGACTTTGGTCGAGACCTCAAGCTTGGCTGCCTCCTGCCTCAGTTGGCCGATACGGCCCGGGAACGTGTGGTTTGCCACCTTCCGCTTGGCTTCTCCGTTGGCCGACTCGCCGACCTGTTCGGGCATATGACAGGTTTGGCATTCCTTGCCCGACTTCACGGCCTTACTCTGGTCCCAATTCCCCAGCAGGTCGTTGCTCTTGCCAAGGTCCGCCGCAGCAGGCACCACCTGGTGGCAATTCAGGCAAAGGTCGGACTTGTGGAAGAGCCCCAATTCCATGGATTGATGTGCCAGGTTCTGCGCAAAATCTTTATACGGCCCATACATCGTTTTGCTGCCGATATCGTACTTCGGCTCGGGCGGCTGTTTCGTGCGATCGACCTGCTTGATGAGGTGACACTGCACGCAGGCCACACCATCCAATGACGGCTCGCCGGATTGGGCCTGAGTCACGAACAATTGAGCCTGCTCGGCAAACTCTCGCACATGCGGGGCATGACAGCGAAAGCACAGGGCCTTGTCTTTCCCGGCAGAGGAAGTCAGGTAGGCATCGAGCGCTGCCCGAAACGTCGGCGTGTGTATCGAACGCGAAAGCGGCGACGTCTCCCACTCTTCGAACACCCGCTCGTGACATCGTTTACACTTACTCGAGCTGGGAAAGGCCTTTTCGATCGTGGCCTGGGCCTTGGCGTCTTGAGCCAACACCTGCTGCACACCGTAGCTGGTGACGACCACCGCCAACAACACCAGTCCGATCACGACTCCTTGCAGTAATCCTCGTCGATTCTTCACCGTCGGCGTATCCTCCGCACAGTACTCAATCCTCGCTGCTTGTGGTCCACGGCCTGCTGCAGGGAGGCTTAGAGTGATTTGGCCCGATAGGTCAGCATCCGGGGCTGAATGTATTCCTCAATGACCTTTTTTGCGGTCGCCCGCTCCTGTTCGGTCGCCAGGGTCGCCAAATACTTTGCTTTCAGCTCCGCGTCCGGTTCCGGGATCAATGCATAGCTGAGCACGACCTCAATCGTCGCCGGCTCTCCTCCACCCTTCAGCGGTTGGGAGAACGAAACACGGCGGGTGTTACCGCCCTTGATGAACGGGTCCGGAATCGGCCCGCGCAGAATCTGATCATAGGGAAGACCGAATCGTTTCGTCTCTTCACTCAACACATTTCCTTGCGCATCCTTAACGGTGATCGCAAGGAAGAACTGCTTCAACACCGGATCGCCGTCGGGGAAACTATGCGGCAGGCTGCCGACTTTCACCAATACGGTGCCTTCCACTCCCACTCCGGATTTCGTAGCGTCTATCTCGATACGCGGCATCCATTCCGCCTGCAGGTTGCGGTTCTTCAGCAACGTCCCGGGAATGACAACGCCTCGGAACCAATGGCGGCCGATTGCACGAGTCATGGCGCCGCGTTTCGAGGTAGAACTTCCCGTGGAGGGCTCCATATGGCAATCCTGGCAGATGGTCCCTTGCAGAATCTCGCCGGGTAAATCCTTCTGCGTCACATCCTTCACCTTGTCGAAATGGCAGGAGGTGCAGAAATTCGCGCCCCGAAACAGCGGCAACTGCGTGGCCGGATGCACTAAGTTTTCTTCAGGGTCGGCATAAGGACCGTAGAGCATCTCGCCCGGCTGCACTTTATAGGTTGGTGGCGGCAGCGGCGTCGTTTCGACCGCGTTGATGAGGTGGCAGGACGCACAGCCGATTCCCTCGACCTGCGGCTTGCCTGACAGGATTTGCGCGCTGATCTTCTCCACATGCTGCGGGAAGACCGTCACGGCCGGGGCATGGCACGACAAACAACGTTGTCGCTCCTGCATGGTCGGATTGGTCTGCATCCATATCCCCAGCACCGTCCGAAACACCGGCGATTCGAACGACGTACCATGCAACAAGGCCGCATCAACCCGTCCGAACGATTTCAGATCAGGAGTCTGCTCCCGCATCCCCTTCCATTCTTCATAATGACGATCGTGGCACTGTTTGCAATCTTCCGACCGGATGAAGATCTTTTCGATCTCCGCCATCCAATCAGCCGGCACCTGGCCATCGGTCTTCTGCGCGATCGCCCGTTCGTGAAAAGTGATGTTGAGCAGTGCCATGAACAGCAGCACCCCGCCCATCGCCAATTTTTGAATCGATCGTCCCTTGTCGTTCACGCTGCGCTCATGACCGGTTCTGAATTAGTCCCGCTTGCACCCGACAAAATGGAAATTCACGCCCCAGCCGACCGGATCGCCAGGATCTGCCGGCTCATAGGTCCCGACGGTAAAATTACACTCCGTCATCGCCGCCTTGACGGCCTTCCCGAAATCGATCAGGTTGCGGACTTCCTTTTTGTCGATCTCCTTGATGACCGACCGCACTTTGATCCCCGCATAGTCCGCCCTGGAATTGCCGATCACTTCGAATACCGCCACGCCTTCGGGCCGCTGTAATTTCAGCTCTTTCTGTACTTCTTCATCGACCTCACCGACCGCGATCCCAAACTCTTCCCCGAGTTGAACGGCTTCCTCTACCGTCATCTCGCCGTTCGCCCCGGTACCCGCAGCGGCCTGAATGCCCCATCCCGAAGCGGTGAACAAGGCCCCACACACACAAAGAGCCCTTCCGAGAGAAAGGGCTCTGGTGGAATCCACTCGATTCTTCTTAGACATTCCCTCCAACGGGTCCGCCTCATCCGCACAGGTTGAACAGCACGTCCTACCGACAGTGTTATCTTACCAGGAAACTTACGTCTTTGTGGTCGGATCAATCGCGAGCTGAAACCAGGGGGCGATGGCTTTCTGTCCGTTGCGCTCTTTGTTTTCCCCATTCCAGACGGCAAAGGACACGGCCTGAATACGTCCAGGAATCAGCTTGGCCTCATTCTCCTGCTCTTCACTCGACAGGGGCCGGCGCATCACGACTCGCCACGTGCCGTCCTTCCACGTCGCTTTTCCCTGTACGCGGCCCTGCTTCTCCTTCGTGGTCAGGGTGCTGAACCCGCCACCGATCAAATCTTCCACCGAGGACGCCCGCCGGGGAATGACCTCGAAACGACGAGGTTCACCACTGGCCGCCTTGTCTTTTTCCGTGGTCCTGGAAGCACGCCGGTCTATGTCGCTCTGCCAATCGGCCTTCCAATGCCAAATATTGATGTAATGATCGAGCTGCCCCATACAGAAAAACGCCGGCGCATCGCCGAGCGGCAATCCCAGCGCAACACCATCACGGAAGGTGCCAGGCGTCAGGCGATCGTTTTTCGTATTGTCTTGCCACTCCAATAAGAAAGCAATGTCCGTTCCGTTGTGCACAGCGCGGACCGCCAGCGCATGGGCCGTCGGCTCCGGCCACACCGGCCGAGTGATCACTTGGCCGCTCAACGGCAAGGTCATGGGCGCAATTTTTTGCCAGAGGGGATCTTCAGGCGCCGTCGGGATGTCCCCCGAAATGGCCTGTGCGCGGATAATCATGCCTTCTGAGCTGACGATGGGAATACCGAGACCGCCCAAGATGAGGGCGAGAACGAACAGGCTGGAGAGAAATGTCAGTAACTGGGTTCGGGATGTGTGAACCGATGTCATTCGCCTCGTGTCCCGACGCAATCCGCTAACCGCGAAAACTCCCGTACCCCTTGTGCATGCGGGCCGCTGCATCCACGACCTTAATTACCACAACTTGGCACGACGAATCTTATTTTCGCCCCGTTCACAGATATACAGGTACCCCTGCGTGTCAAGCGTCAGTCCCACAGGAGAATTGACCACGGCCTCTACAGCAAGCAGACCATCGCCATGCTTGAGTGCACCGGCGGCATCTTTGGCGACAAACCGCGCCGCGCCGCAGCCCCCCATGTTCTTATCATCGTACCCGCTGTCACCATTGCCAGCCACCGTGCTGATGAAGCCCGTGTCCGCATCCACCTTCCGGACGCGATGGTTGCCGGTATCAGAGATATAAGCATGATTGTGGTGATCGAAGACAATAGCTTCCGGCGCGTGTAACATTGACTTCGCCGCCGGCTTCCCGTCTCCATCGTACCCATACCTGCATACACCTGCGAGGGTGGAAATCAGCCCGGTCTTATGATCGATCTTGCGCACTCGATTACTGCCTTTGTCGACGACATACACATCACCGGCATTGTCGACGGCGATACCGACGATATCGTACAGCCGC
>JBEIQG010000249.1:0-4901 GCA_040376625.1 Nitrospira sp.
CATGTTCTTCAAGTCCGTCGGCCATGGCCTCCAAGGCCTGATTCTTGACCGCCGTCGGAAGACTGGAGAGCCGACCGGCCGCTCCCTTGGCCCGTTTGACCAGGGTCGTGACATATTCTTCCGGAGTAAGTACTTCAACGGGAGCGTCCTGCTCCGGAACCGGGGATTCGGTGAGATCTTGTTCCATGTCGTGAATTCCTGCTGCTGGCCACACCCGAGGCCCGATGCCTCAGCGTATCGGCCGATCAAGATGGTGAAGGAAAGCGCGGCGATCTATAGCCGGACAGGATACTGTGGGGTCCGGAGTCGGGTCAAGGGTTGCGAGCGGGACCAGGCGTGGGCGGCGCACCCGGAGCAGGCATATTCGGCCCGGGTTGCATGGGGAGGGTACCGGGAGCCAGGCCCATCATCGGGGGCATCAACATAGACATCGATGAGGGATTGGGATGTTGAAACATCCAGTCGTGATACGTTTTCCGGCCTTCGAAGTGACGAACCGCGAGGGGAAAATCGCGCTCCTTGATCGGTTTCGCTTTGCTCTTGCTCCGAACTCCCATGATACCGCCGGTCGGAGCGCGCATATACTCCCAATCTCCGCCGCTCATGGGATCCTGGTAGACCCTCCGCAGATACGGCTTGGGCGTTCGCGTCAGTTCCGCCAGTGACTGGGGATAGATTTCGGAGGGCAGGATGCGGCCGATTTTCATGGTATTTGAGTAAAGGGCAATGGCATTTTGAATTTCGATGCCTTTGGCCATGAGATCGGCTTCTTTCTCACGCTGAACCATGACGGTCCACTGGCGGGCAGCGGCGGAAACCGAGATCCCGATCAACACAATCGAAAACATCAAGGCAAGGTAGGTAATCCCGTCATGATTTCTGAGATAGCCGCGCGCCCCCATCGTCCGCCTAGTTAGGTTGCCCCTCAGCCCCCGGCGCATCCGTGACCGGAATCACCTGCGTGATTTTTGAGGCCACATCCTGGAGCGTAATCTCATTCATCGAGACCGACTTGATCAACACCTCACCGGCGATCACTTCGCCGACTTGCACCACGTGCATTTCGTCATCCTTCACGACCACGGCCATGTTCTTTTTCTTCTGCGAGCCCCCTCCTACCGCCATGAACCCCACATACCGATACTGGTTCAATTCCGTGGCGATCCGCAGCCGTTCAATTTCTTCCGGTGTCGGCCCCTTGGGCTCTTCGACCGCCGGCTCTACCTCCTCGCTCTGCGGTGTTTCGACCACTGCTTCCCCCGCGGGCGACGGAGGCTTGGCGGGACCGCGAGCTCGTCCGCGGCGAGGGGCAGGAGGCGGAACCACAACCGGCTCCTGGGGAAGGAGGCTGGCGAAAATATTACGCGGCGTCGCAAACGTCGCCTCCCGCTGCCCCTTAATGGCGGCCAGCCGTTCAAGATGCACTTGATTGCCGCCGGAAGCGGCGGCCACAGGCGGCTTGCCCACCGCCCGCTGTCCGCTGACATGCGTCAAGGGTACTCGCTCCTGTTCACTGGAATGGCCGAATTGCCAGACGAGCAGCCCGATCCAGAGGACCACGAGGGTCATCAGGAGCAGACCTTGATTTTTGCTGACTCGATTCATGTGAGTTACGGTGTCGGGGACTGCAAATGCTGCCCACGAAGATAAGTCGAAATTCGAATATTGAAAGTCAGCTGCTGGTCCTGCACGTTACCCGAGCGAACCAGGTTGAGATCCTCAATGAACAACAGCTCTTCCGCCGATTCCAGGTTGTACAGAAAGCGGCGCAAATCCTCATACCGACCGGTCACGGTGCCCTGCAGGACCGCTTTCGTGGCATCGGGGACGGCGGTCTTCTCGGTCTTGTAGGAGAGGGCCGGCAACGTCACCTGATCCCGCTTTGCTTCTTCGGTGACACCCAGGGCCAGCGGCGCAAAATCTCGGAACAACGGTAACACGGCCCACACCCGCTGCAGATCCGCCTTGGCCTTCTTGGCCTCCTTGTGCCGGTTCAACTGCTGGCGGGCTTTGATCCAGTCGGCTTCAAGCCGCACCTGTTCCTGCTGTGCCGCCCCTAAAACGAGGGCATGTATACCGTAACTCAGCACACCCAGCACCGCCACAAACGCCACCCATGGAAGGATAGGCGCATACGGTTGCCGCCAGGTCAGTTGCAGCCGATCGAGTCCTGGAAATATCATGGATTGCGATTCCGATAGCGTAACGAGAGATCGAATTCGACCAAGCCATTCCCCATCACCCGGTGCTGTCCGAGCACGGGTTCCTTGAACTGGGGATGATCCTGGAACGTCACCGTCAGAGTGGTCACATCTTCCAGTGCCCTCGCGGAACCGGTCAACATGATCGTGGCATTCGCAGGATCGAGCCGGATGCTGTTGACGGCGATGCGCTGAGGAATCGCCCGCTCCAGTTCCGTCAGAAACCGGGTCCAGGAGAAGCTGCGCTTCTCGATCAGGTGATTGGCGAACTCAATTTCCTTGGGCAGAACTTGTAACGCGGCGTCAGACAGATCCAAACCTTCCTGCTTCGCCTCTTTCAACAGTTCCCGGTCCCGGTCCTGCACCTGATTCAGAGCCGATTCCATGGATTGAACATCCTGCCAGACCAGCCAGGCCTGCGAAATATCCCACAACATCGCCAGGCCGATCGCTCCCGCCAACAGCATGATTACCAGCCTGGCCGGAGCCAGATACCAGCGATACCGACTGCTCAGATTGATCGCAAAGGCGCCGCTGCGGGCCGAAGGCTGCCCGATACGCAAAGCGATATCCCGAAATGCCGAAGCAAGATTGTCCAACGACATGGCTTATACGACCCCCGCAATGGCCGGCAATGCCGCACTCGTGCGTGGACCCGAAATGGTGCCCCCGCCATACTGTTGCACACGGTCCCACTCCAGCTCTTGCACCGGCACGCCCAATCCCTTCTCCAACTGCTGACGTAACCCGGCGCCCATCGCTTCATCCCCGATCAACACCGCATGGCTGATGGCCAACTCCGGTGTCTGCTGCTGGCAGGCATAGATGGAGTCCGCGCACTCCTGCACGATTCGGTTCAGGGCCACCTCCTCGGACCCCGGCGGCCAGGCGCCCCCGGAACCAATGCCACCCTGCAGTTTCGATCGGAGAAAAACCAGCGTCCCCTTATGAAGAATCAACGCTGTCACTCCGCCGTCCGTCGCATTCACCCATAAAACATCGGCGCTCGAACGGGCCGTGCGCCCATTCCCGTGCATCCACAAGTTGAACAGTCGCAAACTTGCGACATCGACTTCCTGGGGAATCAACCCTGCGGCCTCGCAGACCGCTTCGTACTGGGTCAGCACGGCTTCTTGCACCACGACCGCCAGCACAGTGCAGGGACCGTCACCGGATCCGCCCGGGTCCGACAAGACCTGCGAAAACACTTTGGCCCCGCTGAGGGACAGCAACTGCTCCTGTCCCAACCGCCAACGGACCAACGCATCGCGTTCATCGGAACTCCACGGAAGATCCTGCAAGCGCAGCACAGCCAATCGTACAGCAAGATCCGGCAGAATGATGGTCGCTGCGCGAGGGACGCCCGGAGTGGAAGAGCGACCGGGAGCCTGAGTGGTGGCCGAACCGGCAATCGCCCGGATATGCGTTTCCAGCTCGTGGGGGGACACGATGTTCTGTTCCAACGGAGACAAGCGCACGATCCCATCAGGCAGCGCAGACACCACGCATTGATACCGAGGTCGTCCGCGCCAGTTGCGATGCACTTCCGCCCAAGCCAGATCGCGCGCGCCGATTTTCAAGCAGTACTGCGGCCGGCTGGTGATCCAATCCCACATCGTTATCGCTCTTCGCTGAACGTCACGCGGTTGATTTCGCGAAGCGTCGTTTCGCCGGCCAGCACTTTCTTCACGGCGGATTGCCGCAAGGTGATCATGCCGTCGGTGACCGCCCGGTACCGGATCTCAGACAGCGCGCGATCGGCCAGAATCATTTCCTTGATTTCGTCCGTCAGATCGAGGAATTCCGTAATGCACTTACGGCCGCGATAGCCGGTGTCGTGGCATTCGGGACACCCTTTCCCCTCATAAAACGGCGCGCTCTTGTATTCATCGTAGTCGAGGCCGGATTCCTCGGCCAGGGCATGGTCGAGGACGACCTGATGCCGGCAATCGGGACAAATCACCCGAATCAGCCGTTGGGCCAACACGCAGGTCAACGCCGCCAGGAAGTTATAGGAATCGATGCCCATCGAGGCGAACCGTCCGATCACATCAAACACGTTGTTCGCGTGCACCGTCGTCAACACCAAGTGGCCGGTCAAGGCCGATTGAATGGCGATCTGCGCCGTTTCCGCATCGCGAATTTCACCGACCATGATCTTGTCCGGGTCGTGCCGCAGAATCGAACGCAACCCACGGGCGAACGTGAGCCCCTTCTTTTCGTTCACGGGGATTTGCACCACCCCGGGCAACTGATACTCCACCGGATCCTCAATGGTAATCAGCTTATCTTCCTGAATATTCATTTCGCTGATTGCCGCATACAGCGTTGTCGTCTTGCCGCTCCCGGTTGGACCGGTCACAAGCACCATTCCGTAGGGCCTCGTAATGGCACGGCGGAACCGCTTGAGATCCTCAGGATTGAAACCCAGGCGGTCCAGCCGCAAAGTGGATACACCCGTGGTAATCGCCTCGCGATCCAGAATTCTGATGACCACCGATTCACCGAACACGCTCGGCAGAATCGACACCCGGAAATCGACCGTCTTGCGGTCCAGCCGCATGCGAAAGCTGCCGTCTTGCGGCACGCGCCGTTCCGCGATGTCGAGGTCCGACATGACCTTAAGGCGGGATACCAATGGTGGATGCAACTTCACGTCGAGCGGATCCATCGCCGAGACCAGAATGCCGTCCACACGAA
>JBEIQG010000074.1:0-15157 GCA_040376625.1 Nitrospira sp.
CGGTCGTCTCTTGCGCTGGTACGGCTGGCTCACATGGCGGGAACCGCTCGTATTGAGCCTGCACGTGGGCTATGGCTGGCTCGCTCTGTCGATGCTGGTTCTCGGGGTAGCGCTGCTGGGAATCGGGCTTGCCAAAGAAGATGCGGTGCATGCCTTGACCACCGGCGCTGTCGGTGCAATGACCCTGGCGGTGATGACCCGCGCCAGTCTCGGCCATACGGGCCGTCCCAAACAGGCCGGCCCCGCGACGGTCTGCATGTATCTGTTGGTGAGCCTCGGCGCTGCGTTACGCGTCTTTGGCCCCGGCACCGGCCTTCCGACGAATCTGGTGTTGGGCTCCGCCGGAGCCGCGTGGAGCGGGGCCTATCTGCTGTTTGCGCTCGTCTATGGGCCTTATCTTGTTCGACCCAGTCTGGATGAGTGAGGGGAGGGGTGAGGTGCCGGGGGCCTGCCGATCGGAGACGTGTTGGGGTGGTTGAAGCGGTGTCGGTGGTCGGGACCCGGATGGAGCGATCTGCTGCCGGTTAGAGTTCCTCGCCGTACTTCAGGAAATGTTGCTCCTTGGCGCCGTCGATCCAATTGTCGTGCCGGATGCGGTCGGGGAAGGTGTTGAGTTCCGATGCCATGTGTTCGACGTCTTGATCCTTCCATTCGGCGATCTGCCGGAACGTGAACATCCCCATGCGATTGAGGACGCGCTCCATGACCGGGCCGATTCCGTGGATCTGCTTGAGGTCGTCTTTTTGAGGCGGGTGACCTTTTCCTGCGCCGCGTTTTGTTGTGGAGCTACCGGCTGATCCCGAATCCGTGGCTCCGGCCGACTTGGCTTGCGCACTGAACCGCTGGGCCACGCGATATTCGACGAGCCGTTTGCGCAGCGCGCCGATCTCCTCTTCCCGCTCGCTCACATCCATCACACGCCGCTCTTCGGCCTCGCGGAGCGCAATGTCTTTTTTCTCCACCTCGCTCCGGAACATCTCCAACTCTTCGATCGTCGCCCGCAGGCGCTGAATTTCCGTGTCCCGTTCCTGCAAAGTCTGTCCGAATCGCGTGAGGTCTTCCTGGCTCTGCGTTCGCAGGTTGGCAAGGTCCAGTTCGAGTGCGTTGAGACGTGCCTGGGTCTGTGCGAGTTCCTGTTCTTTGGCCTGTAGTGTGGCCGATGCGCGGACACGATCCTGTTCCTGTTCGCGCTCCAATCGGCGGCTTTTTTCCAGGAACGGCTCTAATTCTTCCATACGGGTGCGTAGCCGGGCGATCTCGGCATCTTTCGGCGCCAGTTGCTCCACCCAGGTTTTTAAGGTGGCAATCTCCTGGTCGCGGGCGATCAGGACATCTTCGGCATTTTCCATCTGCGCCTGCATCTCGGCAAATCCGGTCGATTGTGCCTTGATCTTGGCTTCGGCTTCTTCGACCTCGCGTCGGAGGGTATCCCGTTCACGTTCGGCGGCATGCAGGCGAACACCCTTTTCCCGGACTTCCGTCTGCAAGGCCGTGAGTTGTTCGACTTTAGTACCGAGGTCGGCGGTTAGGTCTTTGAGTGCCGCTTCGGAGGTGATCATCTTGCCTTCCAGCATCTGGACGGCCGAAGTGCGCACCTTCAACTCATGGTTGAGGGTATCCAGTTCGTGTTCGCGCCCGCGGAGCCGGGTGGCGATTTCGGACAGCTGCTGGCGTTTTTCAGAGGTAGCGAAGCTGCGCAGCAGCCAGCCCATCATCAGTCCGATGGTCGCCGCCACCAGCAAGCATCCCACCATTTGTAGAATCATGGCTCCCATAGGTTCACCGTTCCTCTTTCACGCGAAATTCGATGCGCCGGTTTTTCTTCGACGCGGCCCGCGTCCGGTCCTGACTCAAAGGGCGCGTCGATCCATAACCGACGGCGGTCAGCCGATTCGGCACCTGATGCTCCACGAGGTATTGCCGGACCGCCTCTGCTCTAGTGCGGCTCAGTTGGAGGTTGTAGTCGGGATCGCCGTAGGAGTCGGTGTGGCCGCCGATTTCGATGACCGCATCGGGCACCCGCTTGAGCGCGGGCACCAGTTTGTCGACCGCGGCTCGCCCTTTCGAGGTGAGGACCGCGCTGTTGCTTTCGAATGCGATATGCTCGCCACGCAACACCTCATCGAGTGCGGCTTGCACCTGAGCGCGGGATGCATGCGGTACGGCGGACGGCTGGCCCGCCGGCGAAAGGTTCGCCGGGCTCGTCGAGCCTGCCGATGCGACAGCGACCTGATCCTGCACGTGAACGGATGTGCCGAGGAGTGACGCCACTTCGTGGAGTAGTTTGTTTTTGAGGTCTATGCCGGCCACCGTGCCTTTGACTGTGGCGGTCTGACCTGAGAGGGAAACCGTGGCCTGATGGTGCTGGAGCGTCACGACCTGTGTGAGGAGCGCGGGAAGGGCGGCTTCCCAAGCTGCAGCCCGGCCGTCCTCGATGATCTCCAGATTGTCGGTGACACGCAGCCTGAGGCTCTTGGCGAGCTCTTGGGCGCGTGCGATCGCCGCGGCTTTGGCTTCCTCGCCGGCCACTGCTCCGGAAAGGGTCAGCTGACCGTTTTCAATGTGGGCACTGAACGTAGGGTGACCGGTCGCCGACGACGTCACCGGCAAGTGTCGAGGGATACAGAGGAGCGCCAATAATGTGAGGGCGAAAAGTCCTACGCCGAAAATAATTCCGCGCGACATGCGCAAGCCTTCATCGTCTCAAGCACGAGGCCCCGCTGCGGCATCGAGTCGCCGGTGGGCTGGTGTGGTTTCAAGACTTCGAGTGTTACTTGATTAAGCCGATGCGTCACCTTTGTTGGCGCATCTCTGTCCGCGAAGGGTATCACATCACCAGCACTCATGCTAGCCTGGATTCCTGAGTCGAGGTTGGTGTCCCGGATGATTTCGCATGATGCCGCCCCGCTGGTCGAGGTCGAGTGCCGGTGTAGTCGGCTTGCAGTGGCCGTGAGCCATCTGGTATTGTCACGGCGCTTTTCGTCTAGCGGATGGTTTCCCACCCACACGATATCAATAGTTGAAGGAGTTCATCATGGCCAGCATTGCGCGGGCACTGATCAGTGTTTCTGATAAGACCGGAGTCGTCGAAATGGCAAAGGGGCTGGCGACCCTTGGCGCCGAGGTATTGTCCACCGGTGGAACCGCCAAGGCCTTGCGCGAGGCGGGCGTGGCCGTGACCGATGTGGCTGCATACACGGGATCGCCGGAGATCCTGGACGGGCGCGTGAAAACGCTGCACCCGAAAATTCATGGCGGACTGCTTGGCCGCCGTCGCGTCCCCGATCATGTCGCGCAGATGCAGCAGCACGGCATCGGCAACATCGATGTGGTCGTGGTCAATCTCTATCCCTTCGAATCGACGATCGCGAAGCCCAATTGTCCATTCGAAGAGGCCATCGAGAATATCGACATCGGCGGCCCGTCGATGTTGCGATCCGCCGCGAAGAACCATGAAGACGTGTTGGTGCTGGTCGATCCCGGCGACTATGGCCGGGTGCTGGAGGCGCTGCAGTCCGGTTCCGTGACGCCCGCGTTGCGACGCGAGTTGGCCATGAAAGTGTTTCAGCACACGGCTAGATACGACAGTTTGATCGCCGGGTATCTCGAAAAGCAGGTGCAGGGGAGCGAGGTGAAATTCCCCGCCATTCTCTCGCTGCAGTTTGAGCGTGTGGAGACGCTGCGTTATGGAGAAAATCCGCATCAGCAGGGGGCGTTCTATCGTGAAATGAATGCCAAGGAACCGGCCGTGTCGCGCGGGAAAATTCTGCACGGCAAGGCCATGTCCTACAATAACTTCCTCGACTCCAATTCGGCGCTGGAGCTGGTGAAAGAGTTCGATCAGACTGCTGTGGCGATCATCAAGCACAACAATCCCTGCGGCTGCGCGCTCGGCGCGACGCCGGTGGAAGCCTATGTGAAAGCGCGCGCGACCGATCCCGTGTCGGCATTCGGCGGCGTGATTGCCTTCAACCGTCCGGTGGATCTGGCTGCGGCAAAGGAAATCACCTCGACCTTCGTCGAGGTCGTCATCGCGCCGGGCTTTGCGGAGGACGCACTGGCTGAACTCAAGCGCAAGAAAGACATCCGTCTCCTGGACGTGGGACCGCTGAGCAAGGCGACAGCGGAAGGATACGATCTCAAGAAGCTGGTCGGCGGATTGATCGTGCAGGATCGCGATCTAGGCACGATCAAGGACATCAAGGCGCTGGCCGTTCCAACCTCGCGCAAGCCGACCGAGGAAGAGTATGCCGCCTGTGCATTTGCCTGGGTGGTCTGCAAGCATGTGAAGTCGAACGCCATCATCTACGGACGGCCGGGTGAAATCGTGGGAATCGGAGCTGGACAGATGAGTCGGGTGGACTCGGTGAAACTGGCCGTCATGAAAGCCCAGTCGCCGGTGAAGGGCTGCGTGATGACGTCCGATGCATTTTTCCCGTTCCGCGACGGCATCGACGCGGCGGCCGAAGCCGGGATTACCTGTGTGATTCAGCCGGGCGGTTCGATTCGCGACCCCGAGGTGACCAAGGCTGTGGATGAACATGGGATGGCGATGATACTGACGGGCATGCGCCACTTCCGCCATTGAGAGACGTTGAAACGGGCCTCCAACTTCGTTCTCGGCAGGAAAAAATCCTCAACGTAGCCCTGAGGCTACGCCTCCGTTTTTTTCTCGCCTGCGGCCTCGTCGGCCGGCCCGTTTGAACGCCCTCATGGATCTCGGTGGTTCAGATTGGAGCTGGACGAGCGGGAAGTTGCTCAGCAGGTCCATCCAGCCTGGGAATGCCTTGCGCGCAATTCATTCAAGTAAAGGTTGAGCTGTGAAGATTCTTGTCGTCGGTGGTGGCGGACGCGAACATGCCCTGGTGTGGAAGATCGCCCAAAGTCCGCGGAAGCCGCAGATATTCTGTGCGCCGGGGAATGCGGGCATCGAAGGGTTGGCCACCTGTGTCCCGATCAAGGCCGATGATATCGAAGGGCTCAAGGCGTTTGCGCTCAAGGAGCAGATAGACCTCACTGTTGTCGGCCCGGAGGCCCCGTTGGCGTTGGGCATCGCGGATGAGTTTCGCAAGGCGAGACTGAGAATCTTCGGTCCGACCAAGGCCGCCGCTCGACTGGAATCCAGCAAGAGTTTCTCCAAAGACATCATGGCCGCCAATCGGATCCCCACCGCGGCTGCGCGCAGCTTCGAGCGGATGGACCAGGCCTTGGCCTATCTGGACGAGCAGCCGGTTCCGATTGTGGTCAAGGCCGACGGACTCGCGCAGGGCAAAGGAGTGGTCGTGGCCACCACGCGTGAGGAAGCCAAGCAGGCGGTCCGCGATGCCATGGAAAAATCCCTGTTCGGCCAGGCCGGACATCGCGTCCTGATCGAAGAGTTTCTGGACGGCGAAGAGCTCACGCTCATGGCCTTCACGGATGGGAAGACCCTGGTCCCCATGGTGCCGGCTCAGGACCACAAACGCGTGGGAGACGGTGACAGCGGACCCAATACCGGCGGCATGGGCGCCTATGCTCCGGCGCCGATCGCCACGGCCGCGCTTCGTGACCAGGTGACGCGTGAGGTGCTTCAGCCCACGGTCGATGCGCTGGCCCGCCTGGGTTGCCCTTTTCAAGGTGTGCTCTACGCCGGCCTCATGGTCGTCAAGGGGACACCGTATGTGCTGGAGTTCAACGCGCGTATGGGAGATCCTGAAACTGAAGTCGTGTTGCCGCTCTTAAAGACTGATCTCGTCGAGGTGATGGAGGCGGTGGTCGAGCATCGCCTGGATGCATTGACGGTAGAATGGCACCCGGATGCGGCCGTGTGCGTCGTGATGACGTCGCCTGGTTATCCCGGTTCCTATCCGACCGGCCTTCCGATTCAGGGCTTGCCGACTCAACCCGGCGATTCGCGTGTGGCGGTCTTCCATGCCGGCACGAAACGGGAATCGGGACGTGTGGTGACTGCGGGAGGACGGGTTCTGGCCGTTGCCGCCTGGGGGCCGTCCTTGCTTGATGCGCGGGCGCAGGTGTATCAAACGGTGCCTTCGATCCTGTTTGAAGGACGCCATTATCGAACCGATATCGCGCACCGGGCCTTGCCGCACAAGATCTAATCCGGGCGATTTTCGGCCATAATTCCATGGCTCTGATCCTTCCCTTTACCGACACAAGCCTTGATCGCATTTTGCCTGACGTCCAACAGGTATTGGATGCGCAAGGCGTTGTCGCCCTGCCCACCGAAACGTATTACGGTTTGGCGGTCCGGCCGACGGATGAGACGGCGCTCAGGCATCTGATCGAGCTGAAAGGCCGTCCTTCCGATAAGCCGATTCTGGTACTTATCGGAAGCCCGGAGCAACTGCCGCGGTTGGTGGAGTCGATTCCTCCTGCCGCAGCCCTGCTGATGGAGCTGTTCTGGCCCGGGCCCCTCACCATCGTGTTTCCCGCGTCGTCTGACTTGCCGGCGCTGTTGACGGCGAATACGGGAACGATCGGGGTGCGGCAGTCTCCCTTGGTTCAACTCCAGGATTTGTTGCGACACACCGGCCCTCTGACCGGTACCAGTGCGAACCGGTCTTCCGAGCCACCGCTCGATCACGCAGCGGCAGTGCAGCGCGCACTCGGGGCTGAGCTGGAACTCATTTTGGATGGAGGGCGGACGCCGGGAGGTCTTCCTTCTACGATGGTGGATGCGCGCGACCGCCCGCGCCTGCTTCGAGCCGGGGCCCTCCCCACGGACCTGATCCGTACGGCGCTCGCGGAGCAAGGTTACGAACTTTCATCATGATTTGACTCTCGGTTGTGGGTATAATTCACCCTCATGGGAGGATCACTTATGCTCATTCGTTCACGTCGCGCGGTGATGGGACTGTCCACGCTCGGGGTCGGTGCGATGCTTGTGCTGTCGGGCTGCGATTTCTGGCCGCCGGCTCTCCAGGCTCAGATCGAACAGTTACACTCGGAAGCCCAACAGGCGGCTGCAGATAAGGCGCTGCTCCAGAATCAGCTCAACGCCGCGAACAAGGCGAAGGAGGAACTGCAGATTCGGGTGGAAGATCTGACGCGGGTGAATAAGGAGAAGTCCGCGATGATCGCGAACCTGGAGCACACGATCGCCGCCGCGCGAGAACGTGTCGCGAAAGCCACGAAGAGCAGTGCGATCAAGCCGGTTGCAAAACCAGCCGTTAAGAAGTCCGTCAAGCCGACGCACAAGCCCACCGCGAAATCCTCAGTGAGGTCTCACAGCACCAAGAAAACAAAACCAGTCCCGGCGAGGTAAACATTCCGTCCCTCCTATTGCCAGGGTGTGTGCGTCCCTTTTGTAGGCCGACCAGGTGCACCGGTCAAAAAATCCTTCAACGGCGTTCCCACCTTGTTCAGGGCTCTCTACGTACTGCAGGAGCTGCGTCGGGCACACAAAACACTCCCGGCGTATCGCTTAAACGGCGTCTGGAATCCTGGCGCTCCTCTGTCGTCGGGCCCTGGGCTTTGCTGCGGATTCACTGAGCCGCGGGTTCGAAGGGCGTAAGGAGGATCCGCAGGAAATGCGCGACCGCCGATGCCACTGAAACGCACAGCGTGGCAATCATCCGGTACGATCCTGTTAGGTGCCTGAGGCCGATGAAGAGCTTGAGCCCGATGTGCTCGTACCGGAGGGAGATGTGCTTGTACTCGTCGATGCCGTCGAGCTTGGGGCTGCCGCCGCAGCAGGGGTGGGCGTTGTCGTGGAACTCGTACCGCCGCCTTCAGAGGAAGCCGGTGCTTTTGTCTGCTCTGTGCCGGACGCGGCCGGTTTCTCGGAAGTATCGCTTCCGGAGCCTGGTTTCATCTTGTCCGAATAGTCGGTGATATACCACCCGCTGCCTTTGAACATGATGGCAGGGGACGAGATCAGCTTCGTGACTTCTTTTCCGCATCGCGCACATTCCTTGATGGGCTCGTCCTTAATGCTTTGCTTCACCTCAAACCGGTGGGCACAGCTCGTACATTGATATTCATAGATTGGCACGGATGATTTCTCCTCTCTGCTCACATGGCGTCGCGCACGGTGCTGATGCTCGATGTGCGCTCATTCGCAACGCTATCCTGTAGTAGGTTCGATCGAACCAAAGTCAAGTGCTACGGCCTATTCAACGCCTGGAATTTTAGGCCAACCGACGAAGTGCCGCATCGATCCGGGTCAGTCCTCGCTCGATCGCTTCCATGGCGGTCGCATAGGACAACCGAATATGGATGTCGCTGCCGAACGGTTCGCCGGGCACCACCGCCACCTGGGCCTCGTTGAGTAGGTAGGTCGCCAGGTTGGCTGCGGAGCCGATGGGCTGATCCTTCCAGCGCTTGCCTAACAAGCCGCTCACATTCGGAAACGCATAAAACGCCCCGGTGGGCATACGACAGCTCACGCCGGGCATCTTGTTGAGCCGGTCGACCATGACGCGCCGGCGCCGGTCGAATTCCATGACCATGGTTTTGGTAAAGGGATTCCCGAGTCGAAGCGCGGCCACCGCAGCTTTCTGTGAAATCGAACAGGGGTTCGAGGTGCTCTGGCTTTGAATGTTGGCCATGGCCGTCAGCAGCGGCTTGGGTCCCGCGGCGTACCCGATGCGCCAGCCGGTCATGGCGTACGCTTTTGAGACCCCGTTGATGACGACGGTTCGAGCTGCCACTTCGGGGCTCAAGGTCGCGATACTGATGTGCTGGGTGCCATCGTAAAGCACTTTCTCGTAGATCTCGTCCGAGATGATGACCAGGTCGTGGCGTAGGGCTGCGGCGGCAATACCCTCGAGGGTGTTCCGGTCGTAGGTGGCGCCGGTCGGATTACAGGGACTGTTGACGATGATGGCTTTGGTCCGTGGTGTGATGACGGCTTCCAACGCTTCCTGGCTGATCGTATACCCGTCCTCTTCCCGCGTCTGGAGGAGAACGGGCGTGGCGTCGTTGAGCAGGGTCTGGTCCTGATAGGAGACCCAGAAGGGAACGGGGATAATGAGTTCATCGCCCGCTTCGAGGAGGGCCTCCGCGAGGTTGTAGAGCGAATGTTTGGCGCCGCAGGAGACGAGGATCTGAGACTTGTCGTACTGGAGGCCCTGCTCCTCCTTCAACTTATCCGCAATCGCCACGCGCAACTCATCGATCCCGGACGACGGCGTATACTTTGTGAAGCCGGCGCGAATTGCTGCTTCTGCAGCCGCTTTCACCGGTTCTGGCGTATCGAAGTCCGGTTCTCCGGATGCGAAGTCGATGACATCGATCCCTTGAGCCGCCATCGACTTGGCGGTGGCGGTAATGCTGAGGGTCGGGGAGGGGACAATTCGTCCGGCACGCGCTGCAAGTTTCATCCTTTGAAACTCCGAATTCGTTCTTGGAGCCTCCGAGCCACTTCAGGATGCACAAAGTCCTGGAGCGATCCGCCGTGGCTGGCGACATCCTTAATGATGGTGGAAGACAAATAGGAATATTCCTCACTGGGCATCAGGAAAACAGTTTCGACGGTCTCCGCCAGTTTGCGATTGACGAGTGCCATTTGAAACTCGTGTTCGAAATCAGAAATCGCCCGCAGCCCTCGCAGAATAGCATGGGCGCCGCTGCTCCGCACAAAATCTACCAGCAGCCCTTCGAAGGTGGTCACTTCCAGGTTCGGCAGATCTCTGGTGACCAGGCCCACCATCTCCAGGCGTTCCTTCACACTGAAGAACGGGTGTTTATCCGGGTTGGGTGCGATCGCCACAATCACTTTTTCGAACATCCGAAACCCGCGCCGGATGATGTCGCTGTGTCCATGCGTGATGGGGTCGAATGTGCCGGGATAGACGGCGATCTTCATCGGGGTGGAGCTTCTGTTGTTGTCACGTGAAATCGTGTGAGCGCGGTGTCGCCGTAGTCATACCGTTTGACCTGCGAGAGCAGGCCCAGGGTCTGAGGGATTTCCGCTTTTTTCCCGTGCTCGATGATCACCACGGCGTCGTCGGCCAGCCACCCCGCATTCCATTCCTGCGCCATGGTGATGAGCTCCGGAGTCAGTTGGTAGGGTGGATCGCAGAACACAATGTCGTAAGGGCCTGACCATTGGGTGGCCAGACGGAAAAACTGGCTGACCTGGCAGGCGCAGACATTGGCGGATTGTCGCAGGCCGCATTGCTCAAGATTCGTGTTGACCAGGCGCAGAGCCTGACGATCAGCTTCCACAAAGGTCGCATGTGCCGCGCCGCGGCTCAGCGCTTCAATTCCGATCGAGCCGGTACCGGCATAGAGGTCGAGCACACGAGCTCCCGTGGTCCGTTCGCCCAGGATCGAAAAGAGGGCCTCTTTCACTCGGTCTGACGTCGGCCGAATCGCCTGTCCTCTGGGACCAAGCAACCGTCGGCCCCGATGAAGCCCTGCGATGACGCGCATGATCGTGTTCGGGTGAGAGCCATTCGCCTGCGGCTAAGAAGTGAGAGACTCTAACACAGCGTTTTTGAAGGGGTCAAGGTGACGGACTGTGATGAGGGAGATGAGAGCGCCGAAAAGGTCTTCTCCCCGCCGCGGGGCGGGGAGCGCTGCAGACGTGGAGCAGGAATGCGTGCGCTTTGACGCGTCGGAAGAGGCTCGCTATAATCGGGCGACACCAAGACTCGGTTCACGCGGGCTGAGGAGGTGGCCGAAATTCAAAGGTCGTCACACCACCACATCACACAGAGAACAGAGCAGCGAACGCGCCGGACTAGCGCGTCGCGACAGGCTGAGCTTCGCGAGCGGCGAGGCTCTTTCTCCGATTCGCCGAAATCGTCCGATCGATGATGGCGCCGCAGTTAATGCATTTCCAGGCGTAAAAAATGAGGAAGAAGTCTGAGAACCGTTCCAACATCATCATGCCTTTGCACTTCGGACATTCCATTTGCTCCTCCTGGGTGGTGACGTTTACAGCTGTGTCACCTCTCAAGCAAGAGCTGCACCAAAATGTCAAATGTAATAATTTCAAAAGGTTATGCTATTGAACCGCCTAGCAGGAGATTGGTTAGGCGTCAAGTCTCCGGCACAAAAAGGTGCAAGCCGACATTTTTTTGTCGTAGGAAGCAGACGATGACACGCAAAAAAGCTGGGCGCGGGATCGGAAAATGGCCGGAGACTGAACGCCCGCGCGAGCGTTTGCTCCGTGAGGGTGCCGAAAGCCTCTCGGATGCGCAATTACTAGCCATTCTGCTGCGGGTAGGGCGTCAGGAAGCCTCCGCCGTCAAAGTTGGCATGGAGGTACTCGACCGTGTCGGAGGCATCTTCGGCCTCCTGCATTGCAGTGCCGAGGAGCTCTGCGCCATTCCCGGAGTGGGCCCTGCCAAGGCTGCGCAGGTGAAGGCGGCGGTGGAGGTGGGGAAACGTGCAGTGTCTGCGCCGCTCACGACCGAGACGCGCATCAGCTCCAGCGCCGACCTCTTTAAGCATTACCACGCACGATTGAGGGACTTGCGGCACGAGATTTTTGCTGTGGTGTTGCTGGATGCCAAGAACCAGGTCATCCGCGACGTCACGATTTCTGAAGGCAGCCTGACCTTAAGCATCGTGCATCCGAGGGAAGTCTTTATTCCCGCCATGCGAGCCTCTGCCGCCGGAGTCATTTTCCTCCACAATCATCCCAGCGGGGATCCCACACCAAGTCAGGAAGACCGGGTGTTGACGGCCAGACTGGTGTCCGCCGGTTCTCTCCTCGGAATTCAGGTCCTGGATCATCTGATTGTGGGGGATGGTCGCTATGTCAGTTTTGCCGACCAGGGGTGGTTGAAAGGGGAAGGCGCGAGGGCATGAACCGCGGCGGCCGATTGCGTTCACTCACTTCTCAGCGAAATGCTGACGATTACTTTGAGAAAGGATGGCATCACCTGTACCAGTCTCTCTAACCAGGCCCACAGCGGCCGCCGACTCATTGGAGGAGGTCATCATGAACGTTCCCCTCACCGAATCCATCAGGAATGTGGCTGTGGTATCGCATGCGGGATCGGGCAAAACCTCACTAGTCGAATCGCTGGCGTATTGCGCAGGCAGCCTCTCCGTTCCCGGCTCCATCTTCGCCGGCACCACGGTGTCGGATTTTGAACCGGAAGAAATCCATCGCCGAACCTCACTCAACACAGCCGTCCTTCGTTGCTCCTATCGGGATCGACTGCTCACGTTTCTGGATACCCCTGGTTCGCCAAGCTTCATCGGTGAAACGCGATCTGCGTTGCGTGTGGCAGACGGCGTGGTTTTGGTTGTGAGTGCGGCCTCAGGCGTTCGAAGTGCACTCCTGAGGATCTGGTCGATGGTCCGTGACTCCCGGCTACCCTGTATCGTGTTCGTGAATGATCTGGACAAGGACGGCACGGCATTCGACAACACGGTGGAAGATCTGAGAAAGGAATTGGAGATCAGCGCCATTCCACTGATCCTGCCGATGGGCAGTGGTGCGCAATCGGGCGATATCGCGGATCTGTTGCAAAATCAGGTGATGACGTCACGGCCGGACCGCCCGCAATCGCAGCAGGAGCCGGTGCCGCCTGAGTGGCGTGACCGGGTCGATCAAGCCCGTCGCCGTGTGGCTGAGCTCGTGGCGGAAGGAGACGAGACGCTGCTCGAACGGTATCTCACTGAGGGCGAATTGACGGATGAGGCGTTGCTGGAAGGCCTGCGGGCGGCGGTCCAAAGCGGGTCGCTCGTGCCTATTGTCGGAGGATCCGCCTTGCGACACATCGGTGTGCACTCGCTCCTGCAGACTCTCGTCGATCTGTTACCCTCACCGGTCAACCGCGCCCGGGTCGCACCGCTGCAGGGTACAGGCTTGACGGAAGACGGGGCAGCAGTGAGCAGGCATCCGCTGCCGACCGATCCATTTTCTGCCGTCGTCTTCAAGACTCTCATCGATCCATTCATCGGCCGTCTTTCTTATGTGCGAGTCTATTCGGGCACGCTGGAAGCGGATACCGCTGTTTATAATTCCACGCGGCAGGTCAGAGAGCGAGGCGGGCATCTGTTCTCAATCTTCGGGAAAAAATACACGCCGATCACGCGTGCGACGGCCGGCGAGATCGTGGCGATCGGCAAGCTGAAGGACAGTTTGACAGGCGATACGCTCTGTGAAGAACATGCGCCGATCCGATATCCCGGGATTCAATTTCCAAAGCCGGTGGTGTCGTTCGCGATCGAGCCCAAATCGAGACCGGATATCGAAAAGGTGAGTTTGGGGCTGCATAAGTTGATCGAGGAAGATCCGAGCTTGGAGTTCGTGCGTCATGCCGAGACCAAGGAAATGGTCCTGAGCGGCATGGGCCAGCTGCACATCGATGTCGCGTTGGAGAAACTGCATCGTAAGTACGGTGCGGAAGTGATCGTACACGCGCCGAAAATTCCTTATCGGGAAACGATTCGTAGCGTGGCTCAAGCACAGGGAAAGTACAAGAAGCAGACCGGCGGCCATGGCCAATATGGTGATTGCTGGTTGGAAGTCGGTCCCTTGCCGCGCGGTCAGGGGTTCGAATTCGAGAATAAAATCGTCGGCGGCGCCATTCCCCGCAATTTCGTACCGGCGGTCGAAAAGGGTGTCGTAGAGGCGTTACATGAAGGACCCCTCGCCGGATACCCTGCCGTCGATGTGCGAGTGACCGTCTATGACGGCTCTTACCATGTGGTGGATTCATCCGAGTTGGCCTTCAAAATCGCCGGGTCGATGGGAGTGAAAAAAGCGCTGGAAGCGGCCCATCCGATTCTGCTCGAGCCGCTGATGACCGTTGAAGTCGAGGTGCCGGCAGAATGTGTAGGGACGGTCCTGGGCGATCTCAATGCGAGACGAGGCCGGATCCTCATGGTCGAAGCGAACGGTCATATTGAAGTCGTCAAGGCTCTGGTGCCGCAAGCCGAGATGCTCAATTATGCCGCGGCATTAAATTCAATGACGGGAGGACAGGGGACCTATGCAATGGAACATGCTCAGTATGAGGAGGTGCCGCGCGAGTTGGCCGGCCGCATCATGGAGGAGCACAAGATGGAACGCCATGGAGCCGTGGCGCATTGAAGGATGCGGTCTTCGAGACTGAATGCAGTGCGCCTGTTCAGCTAGCGATCGGCGGGCTTCAGGACGACGTAGAAGGCGCGCCCTTCGCGCAACACGCGCAGAAGGATCGTGTCGCCACGTTTGACCTTGGAAACGGCGACGGTGAATTCTCCGACTGTGCCGGTGTCGACGCGGTTAACTTCCTTGACCAGATCGCCTTCCCGCAATCCTTCGGCCTGGGCCAGGCTTCCTGCTTCCACCTTCGAGATCAGCACCCCCCTGCTCTCGTTCAGTCGAAACTTCTCCGCCAGACCCGCAGTCAGGTCTTGTACGTCGATTCCCAGCTTCAAGTCCGTCTTGCTTTGAGGGAGAGAGGCCGTGACTGCGGCGTCACGGCGTTCGCTCAGGGCCACGTTGAGCGTGAGGCGTTTGCCGTCCCGCACGACTTCAACGTGTGTCGTGGAACCAGGGTCTAATGCGGCGACCAGGCGTGACAGTTTATTCGGGGTGTCGACGAGGGCACCGTCGACTTTCGTGATAACATCGCCCGGTTTGATGCCGGCGAGCGCGGCTGGGTCGCGTTCGAATACTTCGTTTACCAGGACACCTTCGTTCTCATCCACGCCGAATTTGTTGGCCAGATCGGGCGTCAGTGGTTGCAGGCCGACGCCCAGCCAGGCCCGCACGACCTTTCCTTTCGAGATGAGCTGGTTCATCACCTGCTTAGCCATGTTGGAGGGAATTGCAAATCCGATCCCCTGGGCGAAGTTGATGATGGCTGTGTTGATCCCGATGACGTCTCCCCGCAGATTGAAGAGCGGTCCGCCTGAGTTCCCCGGATTGATGGAGGCGTCGGTCTGGATGAAGTTTTCGTAGCGCGAGAGATTGATGTTTTCCCGTCCGATGCCGCTAACCACGCCGAGCGTAACCGTTCGATCCAAACCGAAGGGGTTTCCGACAGCCAGCACCCACTGACCGACCTTCACTCCGGTGGAGTCACCGAACCGGGCGGCGGGGAGGGGGTGGTCGGTCGTAACCTTCAGGACAGCGAGGTCGGTGTCCGGATCCTTGCCGACGACTTGCGCGAACAATTTCGTCTTGTCCGAAAGGCGAACCTCGACCTCCGTGGCATCCCCGACCACATGGTTATTCGTAATAATATGACCGTTCGAATCC
>JBEIQG010000132.1:0-10697 GCA_040376625.1 Nitrospira sp.
CCCGTCGACGGCGAGATCCCCGAGGGATACGATTCCGACTAATTGCTGGTTTCGGGAAAGAACGGGGATTCGCCGAATCTGTTTCTCCGCCATGATCTCCGCCGCGACTTCAGCATCCTGATCCTCGAAACAATAGACGAGTCCGGGAGTCATCGCATCACTCACCCGGGCTTCTACCGGACTGCGGCTCAGAGCCAGGACCCGGATCACGAGATCGCGATCGGTCACCATCCCCAGCAGCCGTTCACCGTCGCAGACCGGAATCGCGCCCACGTCCAGATCCTTCATCTTGCGTGCGGCATCTGCCACTGTGGCGTTCGGCGCGATGACCTCAACGCTGGGGGTCATGATTTCTTTGAGCATCGGCATGGCAAACTCCTTTCCTCAAACAGGTGGTGCCGCTACGATGTTTCCGTGAGGTGACGACGCACGGATGCGCTCCATCCGGCCTTCTCGGCCATCCTACGCGCCAGCCACGTCACGACAACTGGGAGTAGCCCTGGCCCGCGTTCGCCACTAGGGACCTGTCTAGATCACAACCCCACGATTCGCGCCTATGCTCCTACTCACAAGCAAGAGTATTGACCATTCAAGACGACGGTAAAGGGGGATGTATGGCGCACATGCGAGGCGGCTTAAGAACCACGACAAAACACAAACGGACCCAACCACAGCCCGACGAGCAGGAGCATGACTCCCGGCAAGACCAGCAACCGGCCAATGGTAATACGTACCCTCGTGCCAACGTCGGGGAAAGAGAGCGGCTCCTGTCGGGAATAATGGGTGTGGGGTTACTGGCAAGAAGCATCCGTCATTCGTTTTCCCCCGTGGGCGCGTTGGGGGCGATAGGAGGCATTGCACTGTTGTACCGCGCCGCCACCGGCTATTGTCCCGCCTATCATGCCCTCGAGCGAGGGACCGATGACCAGGCGGTTACGTCGAGAATCGGGCGACGGAAAGTGCGAACGCGTCAGGCGGTGAAAGTTGAGGAATCGATCGAGATCGACAAACCCCGGGAGGAGCTGTATGCCTTCTGGCGAAAGCTCGAGAACCTGCCGCAAGTGATGAGTCATGTGGTCAGTGTCACCCCTTTAGATGAACGACGATCGCATTGGACCATCGCTACCGTTCCAGGCGCCCCAACCATTGAATGGGATGCGGAAATTATTAGTGACGTCGAAAACGAGCGGATCGGGTGGCAGACCGTTGAAGGGGCATCAGTCGATCACGCCGGCTCCGTGCAATTCCATTCCGCCGAGGGAGAGCACCGAACCCTGGTGACGGTGACCCTGCAATATGTTTCGCCGGCCGGCGCCATGGGAGCTGCGATCGCCAAGTTGTTTGGTCAGGATCCCAGCCGAAAAATTGCCCATGACCTGACACAATTCAAGGAGAGCATGGAGACTGTGGCGACATAGGACGGGGCATGATGACCAGTAGCGGCAAGGGGGAGGGCAATCCTCCCCCTTTGCCTGTCCGGCTCCCGTGAGCAGCCAATTCGAACGACCGTGCAACCATCTAACACCCCGCCAGCGGAGAGCCGAGCCCTCACAGAGAGCCGGCCCCCGTGCCCGATCCTGATTCTGAGCTGCCGGCCCTGACCCACCTTGCGTACCTGCTGTGACCCAAGGACGGCCGGCGGCGGTCCCTCGCCGCAAGGTTACGGGGTGGCCGGTTCAACCTGGCCGACTTACGACCGCCGTGAACTCTTGGAAGCGGATTTGGATTTCGTGGACGCCTTGGAATACTTCGCCATGAGTGCCTCTTTGCGTTTCATGACCAGGGCCTCCAAGACATCCCAGTCGATGTCCCGGCGTTCCGCTTCCGGCAGCATTTCTCCCTCTTCTTCTTCGATGTGGTGCTTGACGAGTTCGCTCAACACGCAGAACTTGGCATGAAACCGTTCATCTTTGGGCTTCAATTTCTTCAGTTCTGCAATGAGCACGTGGACGAGATGATGTTCCTCGACAGCCTCATTCATCATGTCATCTTCATCGATCGCCTCGCGGATGGCAGGATAAATTAGCTTTTCTTCGAGCTCGGCATGGATCTGCAATTCCATGATGGCCGTCGCGGCAATCTCCGCCTGCTCCTGACCTTCGGCAGATTCGAATTGCTCGAAAAGCCCCTTCACCTTTGCGTGATCCTCCTTCAACATGTCGATGACTCCGGATACGAATGCGGTTCTTCCTGCCATTGTGAGCCTCCTTCTGATGTGAGTGTACGAACAGGGATGAGTGAGCAGCTTATCAAACGCGGCGAACCAGGAAAGCTCGTATCATCCCTAGTTCCAAACTTCTGTCATGAAGGCGCTCGGCGTCGCGGCAGGTTATGCAGGTGTAAATCAGCGAGATGGCGGATGTGTGTCCGCCGGTGACGACCTGGTCAGAATCAACCGCCCGATCGACAGGAGCAGAATGAGGATGCTCCCCCAGCGCGCAATCCGGTCGGTACCCACTTCGGTTTCCAGCTGACGAGGATAGGCCGTCGGAATCGCGTGCTCTGCGGCCGAAGCAGGCCTGGCCGGAACGGCAGTCCGTGGCTGATCGAAGGCCCCGGTCGAGGCCTGAGCCTTGTTCGGATCCGTCACGACCGCGTGGGCTTTCGGCCTGACGCGCGCCCCAGCCGCATTCGCATGGATTTGAGTAAACTCTGCGCCGAACAAGAGAATTTGAGCTGAATAGTACACCCAGACCAGCAGCACGATCATGGATCCGGCCGCCCCATAGGGAGATGCTACGTCGCTCTTGCCCAAGTACAACCCGATCGCGAATTTCCCCAACGTAAAGAGAATCGCCGTCAGAGCCGCTCCCATCCAGACATCGCGCCAGGCCATCTTCGCGTCGGGAAGCAGCTTGAACATCATGGCGAAGAGTCCGGTCAGCACAACCAGGGACAGGGCAAGGTCCATAGCTTGAAGCGCCAGTTCGGGAAGGGGCAGCCAACGTCCGTACCATTTGCCCAGCGCCGCGAGTCCCGCACTCAGGACAAGGGACACGAGGAGCAGAAACCCCGTCCCGAGGAGAGCACTGAAGGAGATAAACCGATCTCGAAGGATTCCCCAAATACCGCGGCCAGGTTTCGGCCCGACGCCCCATATGGTGTTCAGCGAGTCTTGCAGCTGCGCGAAGACTCCCGAAGCCGCAAACAGCAGAGTGGCAGTGCCGAGGATGGTCGCCATGAGCCCGGTGCCGGGCTGATCGGCGCGTCGAATCATGTCTTGAATAGCATCCCCGCCTTGAGGTCCCAGGAGATCCCGCATCTGTTGGATGACGTAGCCTTGCGCCGCTTCCTGCCCAAAGATGAGCCCGATGATGGCCATGATCACGATCAGGAGCGGGAGCAGCGACAACCCTGTGTAGTACGCCAACGCGGCTCCGTGGCGGGGCACCTTGTCCTCGTTCCAGGCGTCGACGGTTTGGCGCAACAGGGACCAGACATGATGGGCACGGCTGACAAGATCGTGGTTCGCCATCGGTCCTCGATTTCGTTTGGTGAGTTTCCGACCGGCTCGGCAAAATTGTCCGTAGGGCCGGCGGAGATCAGCTTTTCTTGCCGGACTTCTCGAACCCCGGCAAAACGGCTTCGAAAAATGCATTCTGAATCAGCGTAACGACCAGTTCCCACGTGCTGGCCCGGGGATTTTCCACCGGCCCTGAAACTTCCGACAGAGCCGCCACCTCCCCGCGAGGCGTGTTCTTGAGCAGCTCGGAAGCTGCATCGATGATCCTGCTGTAAATTTTCTTCAGCAGGCCGCCGTCCTCCTTCAATGAAGGATCATTCGCTTTGACGTCTTTGAACAACGGCTTCACGTACCCGTCGATCTCGTTATGCTTGACGGTCATCTCCGCAAAGACCGAAAACACTCCTGAGACCAGTCCGACTCCTCCATGCGCGCGCAAGAGATTGCTCAGGCTCTTCACCTGCGCCTTGACAATGCGGAGGCTGAGGCTGAAATCGGGTGATTCCGTTTCCGGACGGAAGGCCCCCTCAAACCTCGTTTCCCCCGTTCCCATGAAGAGACCTCGGATGTGGACGGTCGCCGTGCCCTCCGTTAATTGGTTGCTCCAATTGTCCAGGGACGCCTGCGTGTCGCTCAAAAAGACACGGTAGGCAGGGGTTTTTGACTCATCGACGAACCCGAACTCGCTCTCCTCCATCCGTCCCTTGTCGATCCGGAGCAGGAGGGTCGGGTGGTGTGAGGCCCGCTCCGCCGACTGCGCCACCTGCCGCGCGGTAGCCTGCTCTTTCGGCGCGGTCGATTTTGCATGCACATAGTCCACCTTGAGTCCCTGCAGATGGAGATCCGCCAGATGAACGACCTGCTTACCGGGCGCATATTCGATCCTGCCTTGGGCCGACAGGGTGCCTTGCGTGAGAAACACCTGTCGTTGCGAAGTCAGCGGGAGCACATGGGCAAGATCAACCTCCTCGAGCCTGACATCCGCCGCGATGCCCATATGCGGCTCGGCAAGGAAATCCGCATGCCCGTCCAGCACCAGTGTCCCTGTCTTGAACAACACTGCTTCTGCATGGACGGCCGATGGATATTCGTCGGGCAGGGAACGGACATTTCGAATGTTCGTGACGCGAATTTTCACGTGACTCGCGTGAAGCGGATTCGACTGTTCATTCTCCCTATAGGTGAGCTCACCTTTCGTGATGATGATCTCGTTAATGGCGAGGGGATAGATGGCATGGACCGCCTCCTGCCAACTCCGTCTCTGTGCATCCGGCTCGGAGGCTTCCTTCGATGCTTGAGGTCTGGTCATGTGAACGACTGGTCGTTCGATCGTGTGGTCGCTCACCAGCGTTCCGGAAAAGAGAGCGCCCCAGTGGAGGCTCATATGCCACTGAGCGAGCTGCAAGACCGGCGGGTCGGGATGGGCATTCTGAACGACGGTGACATCTTCGAGGTCCAGCGAAAGGCCGATCGGATGGAAGTGTAATGCGCCGATGTGAATGCGGTGGCTTGGAATCAGTCGATTGAATTCGCTCTCTGCATAGGCGCGCAACGGTTCATCGATCACCGACAGCGCAAGACCCATCAACAGCATGACCAGCAGGAAGCCGATGCCTATCGCCCGCCACGGACGCTGCTGCTTCGCCGCCCCGTCTTGCCGCGCAAGAGATGATTGATAGGGCGCTGTGTGATGCGAGATGGCCATCAAAAAGATCGAACACAAGTGTGAGAGAAAAGGGGCTCACAAGACTTGCGGGAATTGTATCGCGACTTGCGCCAGGATCTACTGGGAGAAGCCCTGGCCAAAGAGTTAAGTGGAAGACAGGTCCCGCAGGACAGTTAGACCAAAGGTGGAATGAACGGCGGCGCGGGAAAGGAGCGGCAATACGTGACTCAACCGGTCCTTACAAACAACATCTCTGCACCTCTAGCACGGTGAGCTTCGTCTATGCGGGGCAGGTCAGCTGCACTGGAAGATTTTCGTGGTCTGAATGTCTCGTGAGTCTTAGACTTTATGGTGGTGAGTCGGCTGGGATTCGAACCCGAAGCCATCGAGGATCATGGCCAGATAGAGGAATTCCGTGCGTAGGCGAATGTAGGCGATGTCTGCCACCCACAGCTGATTGAGACCCGTCAGCGTGAGCCGGCTGGCGAGATTGAGATAGACCTCCAGCTCATGCTGCGCGTGCGTCGTGGGGACAAAGGCTCGCGGCTGAACAGCCAATAGGTTGTCCTCTCGCATGAGCCGGGCGACGCGCTTATGACCAACCGCGGGTCGCGCCGCCGTAACTCCGCCGTGATGCGCCAGGACGATGTGTTGGATCGCGTCTCGCACCGCCATCTCCTCCTCTACCGGATGCCACTCCTGCAGCGATCGATAGAAGCCAGCCCGGCTGACCGGAGCCAGCTGACCCATGCGCTCGATACTGAGTCTGCCTTGCTGCGACATCACGCCTCGGATGTGGGCGTAGATGCCGTCCCGCCAGAGTCGCCGCTCCGCTGGCGTCGAGCTTGACTTCTCGCAAGGCAGCGATAAAAAAATCCGCCTCCAGCGTCTTGTCCGCCAACGCCCGTTTCAGCCGACTGACCTCCTTGCGGAGCGTCGCCTCACGGGCATTCGGCGGAGGCCCTTCGCCCGCTTCGGCCGGTTCCAGTTGATCGCGCCACGTATAGAGCAGCCGCCGATTGACACCGAGCGCCTTCGACAGCTCCACGATGTTGTCGTACTACTTCAACCGCGCGACCGCGTACTGCCGAAACGCCTTCTGAAATTTGCCCGCGCGCTTCTTGGCCACGCTTGCCTCCTTCCTGGTGCAAGCGTGCCAATGTTGGCTGTCTCAATCTAGGGGCGATCGCGCCACATCGGTCCACGCGGAGGCTGAAGAGCCAGGATGGCCGACATCTACGACGCTACCAACGCCGCTGGCTCGTGGAGCGCTTCTTTGCCTGGCTCCAATGGAAACGACGGCTCTTGGTGCGTTGGGAATACTACGCGACTAACTTCTTGGGTTTTGTGCAACTTGCATCCATCACCATGCTGCTTAAACAATTTTGAGATAGGTTCTAGTCTGCTGGCGCCTGATAGGCTTGCCAAATTCGACTGCTGGCCTTCTTGGTGTTGGGGAGAAATTCCTTATCAAACCAGTCCCTCAGCTGCTTTGGAGTCTTACGGACAGACTGGCCGTCCTGGATTTCAAAGTACTCGCGCGGGAAGCCTCCCGATGTGACGTGGACCGCGATTAGGAACGTATGAAAGCTCACCGCGCTAGCCAGGAAAAAATACCATCCCTCGCCGGCATCTGACAGCCGGTCGAATACCGACACAGGATCCGGCATGTGATGGCCTTTGTCGGCCGAGCCCATCCAACGGAGCACAGTGACGGGTCCGACCAAGCCTTCCAGGCGCATCTCGGAGGCCATGATGGAAAGCGTACCGCCGCCGTGAGCTTGATTCTTTTCTTTGCGCTCCTTAGCGACTCGCGCGTAGCGTTTCAGGGCATCGGCAAGCCTAGTTTTTTCGTCCGTGAATAGTTCCGGCAGGCCTTCGTTGGCCAGGAAGTTCAGACACTGGCCGAATTTGGTGGCCTCTGCGGCCTTGGATAGTCGCTCGTGGATCCCGCTACCCGTCTTCTCATCGAAGTGACCTCGAGTCGATTCCTCTTTATCCGATCGGCGAACGACATCTGTAACGACTTCGATCATCCTGTTCATCTTTGTCGAATGTCCGAACGACGGCCAGAGCACTAGGATCCATTCCATCATCTTGATTTCGCCAACTGACCGGCCATTGAGCATTTTTTCAAGCCTGGCCTGGTCGGTAACGGAGAGGGACGTGCCTCCTCCATTGCGGACATCCTTAACGAAATCAGTGAACTCCTGAGCGAATGATATGCTGCTCCCTGAACCGGAAGACGTACCGCTTGAGGTTGTCGTAAGCATTGGCTTGACCATGGTCCGAAAGCCAGTCCATTCGTCGGCCAGCCGCTGGAAGTCGGCCTCCTTGGGGTCGAGTGCGCGGCCGGTGGTTCCGATCATTCGTTCGGGATGGTGCATAAAAAAGACGAGGTTGGTAAGGTCGTCGACACCCTTGACACCACCACCAATCGCCTGTGTTACGGCCAGCGGCCAGAGAATGGCGCCCTTGTGAAAGGTGGATCTGGTATCGGCCGGAAATTGAGCTAGGCTAAACATGATGGACCTCCTTACTCAGGCGGAGCAGCGAGAGTCGCCGCCAGAATCTTCGCATCACCTCTGTCGGTGAAGTGGATAGATCTAGCTCGCAGGTAACAGTCAGACAAGGCAGTACTCCGTTACTTGAGATGTTGCCTCTGTTGCCTTCTACTTCTCGTTTACACGTACCTACCGTGCCCCTGAGGAACTCTGGTTAGTACGCTGTGCCTTCATGCGTCGCTGCGCCATAGCCTGTGCCAGCGCTTGTTCGCGCGCGCGCGGTGGCTTCGGCTTCCAGACAAAGTGCACGATTGCGATCGGAGCTATAGGCTTTTTCTTCAACGATTTGATGCTCGCGATGACCGATTCAGAGTGAAGCGTGGGCAATTGAGCCTCTTTGGGATTATCTACAGCGTTGGATGCCGCGTCATAGAGAGCATCAATGTCTTTCTCTAACGCGTTCCGCCATTCATCGAGCTTCCCAGTTGGAATGGGCAGATAGGATTTGATGTTGTTAGTAACCAGCTCCAGGTCGTTCAAAGCGGCGTCGTACCGGATTACCAGCTGGGCCGCTTCGTTGAGCACCCGCTTCTGTTGTTTAAAATCCATGAAATTGGGTGCATCCGGCAGCGGGAGGGTCTTGTAGCTGGCCGCCAGGCAACTATAGGGGATCGGGTTGCGTGCGACGATGTCTGGAAACGCTTTTAAACGAGCCGTGGCTTCCTCGATCGTCGGTGTGAGTGACGCTTCGTTGCCTTTCCCGCCACTCTGTAGCATGGCGACGCTGAATTCACATGTGGATGAGGATTGCTTGACGACTTTGTCCACACTAACACTGACAGATCCACCGCCGACCAGAAATTGGACGCCGGCCTTCACGTCGGCTCCTACCTTGCGGGCTTCATCTCTCGAGCTTGAGGTGATACTGATGACAATATAGAACTGGCCGCCGTTCTGAAACCCCCGGACAAACGAATCGCCATAGGCTTCTCGGAACCGCTCGGCTTGTCCTTTGGAAAGCAAGGCTGCGGCATCCGGAAGCATCGTCGGGTGCAAAGTTTGTAGGAAGCTATTGACCACCGTGCATCGTCCCACGACATAGATGGACTGAGTGTTGACATGCAGGGACTGAGAAAATTGAAACTTGGCACTCGCACTGCCAAACATGTAACGCGCATTCGCTTGGACGTCGACATCGAGCGCATCATAGAAATCTTGGACCGATTCGATCATGCTGTAGTTGTACGAAACGTTCTGACCTCCGGCCTGCGTGACGGGCTGAATATCGCCTGATTTAATCGCAATGCCCATGGGCATACCCGTTGATTCATCCACGCCCACGCCAAAATCGAATCCCTGGTTGTAGTCCAGCATTTGGGTACTCATCTTGGCCCTCCTCTTTCGTTATACGCGCTCTATCCATTAGCCGTTCACAGACGCACAGTGCCTCTTCAGCTCTGAGACATGACAGCAATTCTCGCGCCATATTTGCTTGGGATCCGAAGCACGCCTTATCAATAATCTCTGCAATGTCCTTCTGATTTCATCAGCGGGCGCTTGTATCTGAATGGATCCGCCGTGGATCGGAATGGATACAGACAAGAGAACGAGGAGGCCCCAATTCCAAAAGGGCACGATAGGAGTGGGCGATTGGGCGCTACGACGGTTCACACCCCCGCGGGTATGAGCATTCGCACAGGAGATCAGCAGGATTGCATCAGACAGCCTGACTGTCGTACGACATCCGCGCGTCGAACGGTGAAAACGTTTGCGATATAAGGGCACGGAACGTAGTTTCTCGAGCAGCGAGGGTGATCCAAAACTTCCGATACTGCGACGTACTGTGCGAGGGGCCACTGTGCGTCCCAGTACGATCATCGCCAGTCTTGGGAGGACAGGCGAAAATGAGAAAACTAAGGGAAGTGACCGAGGAACTGTCCAATGAGTAGTATCGACTTACAATGGTTTACTAGGTCGATGTCCCATACAGGACAACAGTCAATTCTTGCTGCTGCCCGACTTTGGCCCGCTGATCTGATTAAGAGGGATAACAAGAGTCAATTTCTGATAAAGCTCGCTATTGCATCGTGTTCCGCAAATGGATCGCAGTTTCTCAGCTTGAAGCGCTCCATTGATTCTATCTTTCCCCTTCCATCACTTCCCTTCCGCACCGGGATCGTCCAACGCAGCGCACTCTGCAGGAAACTCGTCCGGACCTTGGTGCCCAACACCTCATCGCGACGCGCGCGCTGGCTTTGTGGCCGCGTCAGCCACGCATAGAACCCACCCCGCGAGACACCGAGCCCCTCGCATAACCGCGCCGTCGGCCAGCGCCCTCGATGCTTCACGATGAAGCCGCACTTCACAGCGACTCCTTCGCGAAGTAGGCCGCGGCTTTTTTTAGAATATCCCGCTCGGCCTTGAGCTTGGTGACCTCGCGCCGGAGGCGTTCGATTTCCAGGTGATCGGGTTTCATCTGCCCCTGGCCTGGAAAGGCCTGCTGCGCATCGGCCGCACTCTCCCGTACCCATCGGCGTAATACATTGCCGTGCACGCCCCAATCCCGCGCCGCCTGTGCCACGGTCACACCGCGTTCTCGAACCAGTTTCACCGCCTCCAGTTTAAACTCTCGCGTAAACTTGCGTCGCTGCATGGCGCACCTCCGGTTTCATTGATACACCTAACTCGGTGTCTTTGAAACCGGCAGCTGGCCAAGACGCCATAATGTCATTTTCTTCATTGTATTAACGTCGGTGCTGGTTCAAGGTTCGACCTTAATGTCTTCATGGAGGTGGTTTGGTGTCCTTGAGCGAAACGGCCCTCACCCACCCGCTTAATTCCATAGCATCACTTGCTTCGCTAATATTTGGAGGAGGATGTCATGAAAGCAATGCGTATTAAGCGCCTGAGCGAAGGCGAGCCGTTTGAACTGTTCGACAAACCGGACGCCGATCCTGGGCCCGGAGAAGTCGCGATACGAGTGTGCGCGGCGAGCGTCAACGTCGTCGACACCAAGATACGGGCGGGTTTCGCCGAAATCGCGCCGGAAGATCCGATCGTCCTC
>JBEIQG010000059.1:0-16741 GCA_040376625.1 Nitrospira sp.
GACAGCGGATCGAGGATCTGGCCAAGAAGGCGGAGAAGGCCAAGGCAATCATTCGTGGGGAAGTCTTCTACGAAATAGACCAGCTAGAGTGGGCCATTCATGTGTTCCGTGAGGTCACGTCGGTCATCTCGATGGTCTATGCCCCGGCGCGGATCTGCATGCCGCCGATGGAGACGGACCTCTCCTATAAAGTTTTCGTGTCGCACGAAGTCATGGACGCAGTGAACGATACCCAGGTGAACATCTACCGCGACGTGTTCGAGCATCTGGTGAAGCCGGTGATCGAGGCGGAGCAGCCGGACGTGGTCGGGATCTCGATCGTCTTACAGCAGCAGATGTTCTCTTCCATGACCTTCTGCGCCCTCATCAAGCAGCACTTTCCGAACATCCATGTGACCATCGGCGGCAATACGGTGACGCGCCTGCGCGATGTACTCCCGCAGTCGCCGCTGTTTCAATATTTCGACAGTGCCGTGGTGTATGAAGGGGAGACGGCGTTCGTGCAGCTGGTGTCGGCGGTGGGAGCGAAGCGAAGCCTGGCCGAGGTGCCGAACACCATCTACAAGGACTCGACTGGAGTGCATGTCTCGACGACGAGCTTCGCGGAAGACATGCATGCGCTGCCGCCGCCGGACTTCGACGGTCTGCCGCTCGACAAGTATTTCGTGCCGACCAAGATTCTGCCCTATCTGGCGACGCGCGGTTGTTACTGGGGTCGCTGCGAGTTCTGCGATCATGGCGAAGGTTATACGGCAGGTTACCGCACGAAGAAGATTCAGGACATTCTGGCCGAGGTGACCCATCTGCGGGACAAGTACGGCGCGCGGCATTTTCACTTCACCGACGAGTCCTATCCGCCGGCGCTCTTCCGCAAGCTGACGCGTGGGCTGATCGACAGCAACATGGGCATTGCCTGGACGACGCACATGCGGTTCGAGAAGAGTCTGCTGGAGGATCAGGTCTGGCAGGATGCGAAGGCCTCGGGCTGCAAGTATCTGCACTTCGGCTACGAGTCGGGGAACGAGCGCGTGCTGAAGCTGATGGACAAGGCGACGACGACGGAAATCATGACGAAACACTTGAAGTATACCGCTGAGGCCGGCATCTGGAACCACTGCATGGGCTTCTTCGGCTTTCCCGGCGAAACGCGGGAGGAAGCCTGGTCGTCGGTGGAGTTCTTGGAGCAGAACAAAGACTATGTGCATTCGCTGGGCTTCGGCACGTTCGACCTCGGTCGGCATAACCCGGTGGCCAAACATCCGGAGAAGTTCGGGGTGACCGCCTATAAGAATCCCGAGTGGGACCTGGCGCTCGATTACTACTTCACCGTAAAGCAGGGGCTCAGTATCGAAGAGGCCGAGCGGGTCTTCGAAGAATTCGAACGCAACCATAACCCGGGCTGGGACCTGCGCTTGTTTATTCGGGAGTATATCTTTCTCTATATCGCGCGCTTCGGATTGCAGAAGCTGCCTGATCTGCAATTCCGATCGGGGAGAGTTGCTGCGGTTCCGCCGTCGCTTGCGGGGAAAATGTAATGTCTGCCTCAGGTCTCGTACAAATCGACGGGTTGTCTCCCATCAAGAAAGAAGAGCGGAAGACCTCCAAGGTCATGTTGCTGTTCCCGCCTGAGTGGGTGCCGACGGCGCCCTATCTTGCCTTGCCTTCGTTGACCGCCGTGTTGCGTGAAGCCGGGCATACCGTGGTGCAGCGCGACATCAATATCGAGATGTACGATCACTTCTTCACCATGGAGTTTCTGATCTGGGTGAAGGGTCGCTTGGGCATGCAGCTGAAGCCGCTCCAGGACAAGGAAAAGGCGGGGCGGCTCACGGAGCAGGAAGCCGGCCAGAAAGCGGTGCTGGAAGAGGCCTATGCCGTGGACGTGTTCGATCTCGCAGACCGGTCGGAAGATGCGAAGCTGGTCGTGCGCGGCGAACGGTTCTACGAAGCGGAGAAGTTGGAGCGGGCGCTGAACACGTTTCGCGAAGCGATGCAGTACATCTCCGCCGCCTACTATCCGGCCTCGCTGGTGTTCTATCCGATGGAAAGCAACCTGGGTTATCGGCCCGGCGTCTCGAAGGAGGTTTTTGCCTGCCTCGACGATGAGCAGGTGAACGTCTATCGCGATATCTGCAATCAACTCGTATTGCCCAGTGTGAGCAAAGAAAAGCCGACGGTGATCGGCATCTCCATCGGCACGCAGATGCAGCTGATGGCCGGCCTCACGTTCTGCAAGATGATCAAGGAAAGTTTTCCCGACATCCATGTGGTGGTCGGCGGCAACGTCGTCACGCGATTGCAGGAAGAATGGGCGAAGCACGAGCGATTCTTCACCGAGGTGTTCGACGCGGCCATCCTCTACGAAGGTGAGCACGCGCTGCTCTGGTACATCGAAGCGATGAACGGGCAGCGGGCGATCGAGTCGGTGCCCAACCTCATGTATTACGAAGCCGGCGCGGTGCAGCAGAGTAAGGAAGTCTATACGGAAAAGACGGCGGCGCTGCCGCTACCCGACTTCGACGGCTTGCCCCTCGATCATTATTTCGTCCCCGAGCGGATCATTCCCTATCTCGCGACGCGTGGCTGTTATTGGGGCCGCTGCACCTTCTGCGATCACGGCCAGGGATATTTCGATCAATACCGCGGGATGACGGCGCAACACGTGGTCGAGCAGGTGACGGCCTTGCGTGATAAGTACCAGTGCAAACACTTCCTGTTTTCCGACGAATCCTATCCGCCTGCATTGTTCAAGAAGGTGTCGCAATTGCTGGTGGATCGGAACGTCGGCATCAAGTGGACGACGCTGATCCGGTTCGAAGAGACACTCCAGGACCAGGCGGTGTGGGATCTCGCGGCGAAGGCCGGGTGTTGCACGCTCTATTACGGCATGGAGTCGGCGAACGAGCGCGTGCTGAACCTCATGGACAAACACGCGAAGAAAAGTGTGATTCAGAACAATCTCCATCAGGCGGCGAAGGCAGGGATCTGGAACCATGTGATGGCGTTTTACGGATTCCCCGGGGAGACGCGTGAGGAAGCGCTGGAGACGCGGCAGTTCGTCATTGAGAATCAGCCGGTGATTCACTCCGTGGAGCTGTTCTACTTCGTGGCCTATCGCCACACGCCGATGGTGCGCAACCCGGATAAATTCGGTATCACGATCCACAAGCAGGAGGAGTACGACCTGCCGCTGGATTACTACTACACGCTGAACGAGCCGGTGGGTATTTCCTGCCTCGACGCGATGCAACTCTGCGAGGAGTTCTACAAGAACGATTTCAAGCCCTGGGCGGTGCGGGTGAATAGCCGAGAACACGTCTTTCTCTATATTTCCAAGTTCGGCACGAACAAACTCCCGCAGATCTACGCGGCGACCAAGGACGGCGCCACGACGGCAGAGGGTGTGTCGGGTCTCGTGACCTGGCCGATGGCGATGAGCGAAGGAGATGAGGGTAAGGAGGGGATGAGTCGCGTCGTCTCCCACGGCGTCGGATAGGCAGTCTGGTGAAAACGCCATCTCCCGGCGTTCTCGGCTCGTCAAAATCCTCAACGTACCCCTGAGGGTACGCCTCCGGTTGTTGACTCGCCTGCGGCCTAGCGGGAAAACGTTTTGAGCATCCTGCGAAAATTAGTACGTGGTTCGTGAAGCATGTCAGGTGAGATAAGAAGGACGGTCCTGCGAGGTGCGAGAGTCACTTCACGAGGGTGGGTGGTCGTCGTCCGCAACAGCGAACGCAGAGAGTAAGGCATACGACGATTCGACCTGCCGGGTCATCTCTTCGGCTTTCTTGTAAGCCTGCATGTATTTCTTGGGATTGTTGGTCAGATTGGCGAAGCGGCTGGGCGTCCAGGTGTGCAGAAGTTCACCGCGCTTCTCCGCTAGTTGTTCGCGGGTATAGGGCTGCGTGAGGCCGAAGAGTTTCAGCGCTTGAGTGAGGAGTTCATCTGTCATGTAACGGAGTCCGGCAAGTCGACGATGACGCTGTCAATCTAGCAGGCGTTGCCCCTCGCGGCAACAGGCAAGGTGTTCCACCATGGCCACTGCACTCCCGATTTTCGAGCCCACCCCGATCTTTAAGGATCGCACGGACTATCGACAGGTGCTCATCAAAGAAATGGAGGCGGGGAAAATTCCCCTGAGCCTGGGGCGGGATTGCCCCGTCAAATGCGAGTTCTGTTACGAACTCGATCATTCCTACCGCGAAACCCTCGACCCGCCGAAAACCACCGACGACGACTGGAAGTTCATCCTCAACTACATCAGCAAGAAACCCACCGATTCCACACAGTTCTGGTGCCTGGGCGGCAACGAGTTCATGGAGTGGACGGATCTGTTCCTGCATCCCAAAGCGATGGAATGGGTCGAGGACTTTCTCCGTGAGACGGATAAGAGCATTCAGTTTTTTACCGTTGGCTTCGTCCATGTGCCGAAGATCCACCAGCTGGTGGCGCGATATCCTGGCCGCATCAATTTCGAATTGTCGGTCATCACGCTGAGCGACTACCGGCAGCGGATGATGCCCCACGCGCCTTCCGTGAAACATCTCATGAAGGTATTGGACGGTCCCGCCGTGTCATCGGCGAACTTTTACGCGTTCGATAAGGACACGATGTCGAAAGATGCGGCGACGATCTCCAAGGTGAACCAGCAATGTGTTTTATGGATGGGCACACTGACTCCGGTGCGTGGGCTCAAGGAGGAGACGGCGGCGCTGATGCGACAGGGGCGAACGTTCCTGCCGGGGGAAGCCAGCCAGGTCTGTGATCTGGCGCTGCCGAATCTCCAAACGATCCATACGGAGGCCTATACCACCGCCTTCTTGAGTCGCAGGCGTATCGTGAGCCTGTTCGACTCGCTGGAGTTGGAAAAGAAGGACACGGTTGTGATGGCGGGCAGCGTCCACAAAATACTGACCATGTACCGGAAGAACCGGGCGCGGTTCCTCTACGTGCCCAACGCATTGCTGAGCGGGGATTCCGACTGCACGGTGCTTTTGACCTTCGACGACATCGCGCGGCGATTGACCAAGGAGAAGGTGATCCATGTACCCAAGTGCATCATGCAGTCGGGGAGGGGGCCCTATACCGACATCACCGGGGTCACCCTGGAGCAGTTCACCAAGAAGACCGGTGTGCGAGTGAAGGTGTTGCACAAGATCGATACCCGCTTCGCCAATCAGCAACTCTACCGCCATGGATCGCTCCAGAACTACGTCGAGCAATACCTCAAGCATCCCTTGAGGACTTCCTATGAGGCCATGCCGCGCCCGCTCTAACGGGGTAGCCGGCTGGTGAAAACGTTATCTCTCGTCGTTCACGGGAGCATATCTCCCTGCGACGTACCGCAAGGGTACGCCCCAGTCGTCACGCTCCCTGCGGCCTGGGTATCCGGCATTTTGCCCAGCCGGCGGGATGCGAAGTAGCCCGGATGCTGCACGTGCCAATGCCACGGCGTCGCACTCGATCGCCTTTCCTCCACGACCTGTGAGGTGCCGCTTTTGGCTAGCTCTCATGTGTGAGGCCTATCGCGTGAAACACTAGACCTCGCGGTCATCGACGACCATTCTAGAGCTGTTCACGGTTCAACCTTCACTCCTCGATCTCGGGGCATTTCCTTTTCTGTTCCTGCGACCCGGTTGCGCCACTTGCAAAAAATGCCGACTCGGGGCAACATGCCGCCAACATCTTTCGTGAGGAATGTATGCCCGGTCCGAGGCGACTGCAATTTTATCAAGCCGACGTGTTCACCGATCAGCCGTTCGGCGGTAATCCGGTTGCCGTGTTTCCCGATGCCGATGGTCTGACCGACGTAGAATTGCAGCAGATCGCCCGCGAGATGAATCTTTCGGAAACCGTGTTCGTGTTTCCCCCGACGGATAAGGCCGCCGTCGTGAAGATGCGCATCTTTACCCCGACGCAGGAAATCCCTTTTGCCGGGCACCCGGTGATCGGAACTTTTTTTGTCCTGGCCACCCTGGATCGTCTCGCGCTTCGGGAGCCCGTCACGCGGGTGCTCCAGGAATGTAATCTCGGCCTCTTCCCAGTCGATATTCATACTTGCAATGGCGTGATCGAGCGTGTGGTCATGGCGCAGCCGAGCCCGCAGTTTCTGGATGTCATCGACGAGCCTGAGGCGTTGTTTGCGATCTCCCGCGCCCTGGGCATTACCAAGGCGGTGATTTCCGAGACGCGTTTTCCGGTGCAGGTTGTGTCGACGGGGTTGCCCGTCATCATCGTACCGGTCCGGACTCTCACGGCGGTGCGGCAGATCGTTCCCGACGTGGCGGCTATTGCGGAATTGTCTCAGCAGTACGGCGCGAACGGCATCATGGTGTTCAGCACGATGACCGTCGAACAGTCCTCCAGTGTGCATACGCGGATGTTTGCCCCGTTGATCGGCATCGTGGAGGACCCTGCAACCGGAAGCGCCAGCGGGGCCTTGGGTGCCTATCTGGTCCAGCATGGGGTGGTGGATATCCGGCCGACGACTGAAATTACCGCCGAACAGGGATATGAGATCGATCGTCCCTCCCGCATCCTGATCCAGGTGGACTCGGACGACGATGTCATTCAAGGCGTGACGGTCGGCGGTCAGGCCATGATGGTCGTGGAGGGGACGCTCACTTTTTAGCCGGACGGTGATAACGCCATCTCACTGCGTGGTCGGCCGCCCCTTTGCTTGCGGCGTACCACGACGGTACGACGCAGTCGCCGCGTTCCCTGCGGCCTTGTCACAAGGCGTTTTGATCGTCCCCGCGGACATGTGTAGGGACCTATACTCTCGGAATCGGTTTAGCGTCCAGCGCAACGTAGCCATGAATGACAGGTGAGGAGTGATATGAACGCAGTGGTGTTTCACGAGCATGGCGGGCCTGGCAAGCTGCAGTATCAAGACATGCCGATGCCGACGATCGGCATCGATGAAGTGCTCGTGCGCGTGAAAGCCTGCGCGTTGAACCATCTCGACATCTGGATCCGGCAGGGCAGTCCCGCCTATCCGATGCCGCTTCCGCACATCCCCGGTTCGGACATCGCAGGCGTGGTGCATCAGATCGGCGCGCATGTCGAAGGGGTCGCCGAGGGCGAACGCGTGTATGTGTCGCCCGGCGTCGGCTGCGGGCACTGTGAGGACTGTCTCGCCGGGCGCGATAACATGTGCCGGACCTACGGGTTGATCGGAGCCATGTGCCATGGGGGATACGCCGAGTATGTGAAGGTGCCGGCAAGGAACGCGTTCCCGATACCCGGCGCGCTGAGTTTCGAGCAGGCTGCGGCCTTTCCACTCGTCTCTGTCACCGCCTGGCACATGTTGTTCGGCTTAGCTGCGGTGCAGCCCGGCGAAGACGTCCTGATCATGGGCGCGGGCAGCGGGGTGGGCCACATGGCGATCCAGATGGCCAAGCTCGCAGGCGCCCGTGTGTTGACGACCGTCGGGAGCGATGACAAGGTTGCAAGAGCCAAGGCGCTCGGCGCCGATGAGGTCATCAATCACACCCGGGAACAGGTGAACAAGCGGGTGCGTGAGTTGACCCACCGCCGGGGTGTCGATGTGGTGATCGAACACATCGGCCCGGAGGTGTGGACGCAGTGCATCGATTCCCTGGCCAAAGGCGGGCGATTGGTTACCTGTGGCGCGACGACGGGGGCGGAGGTGAAGCTCGATCTGCGTTACGTCTATTCGAGACAACTGAGCATCAAGGGCTCGTATATGGGATCGCAGAGTGAACTGATCAAGGCCGCTCAGTTGGTAGGCCAGGGCAGATTGCAGCCCGTGATCGACCGTACGTTCCCGCTGTCCGAGGCGAAAGCGGCGCAAGAATATCTTTTGAATCGCAAGTTTTTTGGTAAGATCGTGTTGACCGTCTGATAACCGGTTTCATTAGTGGCTCTCTTGTCCCGATGGGCAGAAAGGTATGTGACATGGCGAGTATTGCGCAAATCATGAACAAGAAACCCCAGAGCATTGGTCCGACGACATCGATTCGCGGTGCGGCGAAGAAGATGCGCGAGTTGCGGGTCGGTTCACTCCTGATTAAGAAGGGGAAGAACTTCGTGGGAATCGTGACCGACACGGATCTCGTTCGCAAGGGGCTGGCGACCAGCCAGGACGTGTCCAAACTCACGGTCGAGAAAATCATGACCACCCCGCTCTGTACCATCGAGAGTAACCAGGCGGTCGATGAGGCGCAGGATATGATGGGCGATCTCGGCGTGCGTCACCTCGCGGTGACCAAAGGTGGCTCCATCGTCGGCGTGGTGTCGGTGCGAGATCTCTTAATGCACTACAAACGGTACGCGCAATCGAAACTTGCCGACAAGCAAGTGTACTCCGAACCGAAAATCGGGCAAGATTAGGCGGATGCTGAAAACGGCCACCAGCTTCGTTCTCGGCTCATCAAAATCCTCAACGTACCCCTGAGGGTACGCCTCCGGTTTTGCTTTGCCTTCGGCCTTGCTGAATGCCGTTTTGAGTTCGTGAGTGGCTCGGGATAGAGCGTCAAACGTGAGAGGTGAAAAGGTGATCGTGTCACCCTTTGCCTCTCACGTGTCGTTCTTACTTCGTGAGTTCTTTAACGAGGTGGCCTAGTTCGGGGAGAATCAGTTTTTCCATTGCCAGGCGAACGGCGTTTTCTGATCCGGGAGTCGAAAAGAGAATGCGGCCCTTGATGATGCCGGCGGTGGCCCGACTCATGATGGCCGGAGAACCGATGTCCTGATAGGTCAGATACCGAAAGACTTCGCCGAATCCGTCCAGCCGCTTTTCCAGCATCGCATCCACGGCCTCAAACGTCGAGTCCCGCCTGGAGATCCCGGTGCCTCCATTGATGATGATGGCTTGCACGGACTCATTGGTGATGCCTTCGGCAATCCGCGTCTTGATTTCTGCCGGTTCATCTTTGACGAGGTGGTAGGCGGCGATGTGGTGGCCCTTGTCCTTGAGCAACTGCTGGATCAACCGACCGCTGGTGTCCGTATCGGGCGTGCGGGTGTCGCTGCAGGTGATGACCATACATCCGATGGAGCGGGGTGCGTGCTGTTTATGTTCGTGGGCTGTGTGGCTACTCACATCGACATCCGCGGAAGGTTAAAAAGGCCGCCAGCATCGAACTCACTTCGCTGGGCGGCCCTTTTGATTCATCTCGGTGCTGGCGTTCAGGCGCTACTTCCAGACCGAATCCGGGTTCAGGTTCGCCGCCGGCTTGCCGCCTTTAATGTGCTCATCGAGAATGGTGGCGACATCGGCTTCGGTGACTTTCGAATACCAGGTGTTGTCCGGGTATACCACGACGGTCGGCCCCTGCTCGCAGGGACCCAGGCAGGAGGATCCCGTCACGAGCACTTCGCCCGGCATGATGCCGCGCTGCATGAGACCCATGTTGAAGGACATCAGCAGCTGCGCAGAGCCCTGCCCGCCGCAGGATGGTTTCGGGTGGCCCGGCGGACGGGCATTTGTGCAGACAAGAATATGATATTTCGGTTTTGGCATCGTGACCTCAATGTATGGGGTGAGCGACGACTATATGAGTTCGTCAGGCTGGTTTATACGCTTTCCACTGCTCGCTGCATTCCTCAGGCAACTTCCACTGCTTGATGCCTTTCAGTACCCAGTCGATGTAATGCTCCTTCGGCTTGAATTTACCGATGGGATTGGCCGCATGGGTGGTGACCAATAACTTTTCGCCTTCTTCTGTGATCACGGTCACCGGTAGGTGGCGGTAGGCGCCCTGCGGCACATCACCTTCGAATTCGTCGAGGATCTTGAGATCTTCGTCGGTGATTTCGAAGACGGCTCCCCAGACTTTTTCTCCGGGTGACGGAATCACGCTCGCCAGGCCGCACCGCCATTGCGTCGACCAGCGGCAGAATTGAATGCTATGGTCGGGAAGGTACGCCGTGAAGAGAAACTTGTGTTCCGGGGCGCGACGCTTGAGTTGAGACGGGTTCAAATTGTCCGCATAAAAGAAGAACTTCATTGAACAGTGAGACTCCGATTATGTCGCGAAGGTTGACCGGTACTTGTACCATAGCGTTGCGCGACCTTGTCAAGCACAGCGGCCTCTCTCCGCTGTCGGTGTCAGAGTCTCCCGCATTTGTCCGACGATTGACAGTGAATTCGCACGCCCCTATGATGATGAGTTGATCAACGTCCACATGCAGTCTATTGTGACGACCTATGAGTAAAGTGATTCATTACACGGTGCTCGCGCTTCTGCTGGCCGGAGGATTGGCCTACTGGTGGATGAAACCGCAGAGCCTGAACCCGATGCTGGACCCGCAGGCGGCTGAGGCCCTTGCGCTGGTGCAAACCCACCGGGCTGCCGGTTACCCCACGATTCTCCAGGCGTTCAACGAACGGGCCCGCATTCAGGAAGCCCGCAAGCTGGGTTTGCGCTTGGGCGAATGGAAGGTGATCAAGCAGGACGGTGATCGCTATGAGGTCCGGATCTACATGCGCGAGCAAGGGACCACACAGTGGTTCGAGCGGGACTTTATCTGGCATGTGGATCTGGCTACGAAGCGCGTCAATGCGGCCTCCCTACCGGCCGATGGCTTGATGCCGGAAGGTCCGGAAAGTGGACGCCCGCGCGCGCCGGGCGGAGAGGCCCCGCCGTTCCCGCCTACAATGTGAATGGTGTTTTCACCTGCACATGTTCGCCTCGCACCTGCACTTCCACGCAGCTCACCCGGATCTCAGGATTTTCCGGTCGCTCGCCAGTGCGGACGTTGAATCGCCACCCGTGCCAGGGACATTCGATCACTTCGCCATCCAGGCATCCTTCGCCCAGCGGTCCGCCTGCGTGCGGGCAGGTATTATCGACGACGTAAAAGTTTCCGTCGACGTTGCAGAGGGCGAGAAAGATTCCTTCGACTTCGACGGTGCGGCAGGTGCCCGGTGGAATCTGGTCCACCCGGGCGACGGTGACGTACTCAGGGTTCGGATCCATAGGGTTCCTCTACACGTTACAGCAGGGTACGAGTCGCCTCAAGATTGCGCGACATGCTGAACGTTATACCATAAGCGCTTGATTTCATTAGCTGCATATGGCATAGATTAAGCAAGAATTCTCAGGGGAAGGGTCAGAACAGCGCCGTCATTTGCTATCTTTTCAATAGTGCACTCATAGGAGATCGCCGGAGCCACTATGGAAATGACCTTGTTGCTCAACTCCACCTATGAACCGCTTCGTGTCCTGCATTGGCAAAAGGCCATTACTCTGCTCTGGCAGGGAAAGGTCGAAGTCCTCGAAGTATACGACCGCCAAATCCACGGTATCTCGATCTCGATCAAGCTTCCCTCAGTGATGCGCCTCCTGAAGCTGGTGAAGCTCAAGGACAGCCATCGTGCGGTGAAGTTCTCTCGGATCAACATTTTTACGCGCGACGGCTATTGCTGCCAGTACTGCAAACATAAGTTCCGCACCGAGGAACTGACTTTCGACCATGTCGTGCCGATCGCCAAGGGAGGACGGAAGACCTGGGAGAACATCGTCACGGCCTGCTGGCGCTGCAATAACCGGAAAAGCGGACGGACGCCGGAAGAAGCCAACATGCGTCTGATCAAGAAACCCGTCAAGCCGCGCTGGAGTCCCACCGTGACGATTACCATCGGGATTCGAAACACGCCGGAAAGCTGGCGGGACTATCTGTACTGGAACCTGGAATTGGACGCCGATCCGGCCGAGCCGTAGCCGTCACTTTTCAATGATCGATTCGCCATTGCACATTTGCACATTGAGCATCGGACATTTCACAGGGTCAGTACACCTTGTCGATCGTGATGTTCACGTCCTTCCCGCCCGGTAACGTCGGATTCTTCGCGTATCGTCCTTCCATATCGCCCGGTTGTGCCTGGCCGGCCTGGCCGTCGCGGTCGAGGCGGGCGATCACATCCACCATCCCCTTCAACTCGGTGCCCTGGACCATGACATCCGCGCCTGTAATTTCAAATTGCACCGGAAATTTTGGCGCATCGATCCGCTTGGCCGCGATGGGTCTCGGTGGCCCGGTCGGGCGTCGCACGATGACGAACAACACGTCGGTAGGTTTCACCTGATCGGCCAGGTTGGGTGCGATTTGTACCTGCCCGGCGATCGATCCGCCACCCTGTTCCGGCTCCCCGATGTGGGCGATGCCGAAATAAGCTGCGGAAGCCGCGATGCCGATGATCCCTCCGGCCATCGCCAGGGATCGTCCTGTATATCCAGCCACAATAGACTCCTTTGTTGACTCGCCATGCGCGCAACGGGCTCGCCCGTCATCCAGCGGGCGCATTATACCCAGCTCTTGCCATAAAGGGGAATCGCGGAGCGGGTTTACGCTGTCAAATCGGCTGTTGTATGATGCGGGTTCACGTGGTTGTCGATTTGTTGGAGGATGAACGCAATGGCTGCAAATCCCGGGTTTCAAATTTCCCTCGATGTGCGTGGATGGCCGGTCCTGGTGATCGGTGGTGATGAGGAAGCGGCAGATAAAGTGCAGCGTCTCTTGGAGGCCGGCGCGAAGGTGACGGTCATCAGTCCCACCCTGCATGAAGTGCTTCGTAAGCTGGCGGCCTCGGCGAAAATCATCCATCGCGGAAGACACTTCCGTGCGAATGATCTGGAGGCGGTCATTCTCGTCTTGAACACGATTCGTGGCGATCGGGAACTCTCCCACTCGCTCATGCGATTGGCTCGCGAACAGAAATTTCTGATCTGGTCGGTCGACCAGCCAGACGTGTCGAACGTGGTGATGCCGGCCGTCGTCAGTGCCGGCCATGTGCGTGTGGCGATCAGCTCGAGCGGGCAAGCCCCGGCGCTTTCGGGATTCATGAAGGAAGATCTCGAGCGTATTTTGGACAACGAATTTGTTGCGTTCGTTGAGTGGCTCGGACAGCTTCGCGAACAGGCCAAGGCCAACGAACCGGATGCCGAGAAACGCCGCACGCTTCTGCGCGAGGCGCTGGATGGCTTTCGGTTACTGGGAAAAGTGCAGTACCCCAAGGTGTGGCATGATCAACGGGCGGCCGTTGGGGCAGGAGAGAAGCGCGGATCATAGGGCCGGTCGTTCACCAAGGTACCGGCCAACAGGCATCGGCAGGAGATCGCGATTATGGTGTTGTTGGAATTCAGCATGTCGCCCCTGGGCAAGGGAGAGAGCGTGAGCAAATACGTGTCGCGCTCGTTGGAAATCATCGACAAGAGCGGTGTGGACTATCGGCTGAATCCGATGGGCACGGTGCTCGAAGGGGAGTGGGACGAGGTCATGGCAGTGGTCAAGAAGTGCTACATGCGCATGCGCAAAGATTGCAATCGCGTGTCCTGCAGCATCAAGATCGACTACCGGAAGGGACCGAAGGGGCGCTTGTCGAGTAAAGTGTCGAGTGTCGAATCGCAGCTGAAGCGAAAGCTGAAGGTCTAAAGCGCAGGTCAGCGGGCTGCGAGGTCCGCCTGGGCATCATACCGGAGTGTTCCCTCCGTTTTGAATCGGACCGCGAGGCTGGCGGTCTGCACCGTCAGCGCTTCCAGCGACAGCCGACGAACCGTGCCATGTAAACGCCCTCCCGTCATATTCCGGTTCAGTCCCTTTTCCAGCGCCTGTCGCATCAGGTCCAGTTCTTCTCGAATGGGGAAGACCAGTCGTCCCGCTAACTCCTCTCGCAGTGGCTCATGCAACCATTCTTCAGCGAGGTCCGTGGCCGGCGTGCGTTCCTTGATCGTATAGTCAACATCTCGAAAGAAGATCTTCCCGGCCGTTTCGTCGTACGCGGGTGTCCCCTTTAGACGGAGTGTGAGCGGCAGTAGTCCCCGCAGGGTCAGTTCCATCCCCACTTGATTTCCCAGGGGGTACAATGTGGCCCCTACGATTTTTATCGTGCCGACGCCGAGAGACCATTCCTGCCCGACCAACGCCCCGCGCAACCGTTCATTAGCCTCCTCGATGGGCAGCTGCAGGTCGAAGACGACGTGGAAGCCGTCGTCGTGAAACTGAGGCTGCAGACCAGGAAGAGGCTGGAGGCGAGCTGCAGGCTTGGTGCCGCGCACGACGAGAGGTCTGGCCGTGACGCCATATCCTGCAGCCGGTGTGCCTGACAGTGATTCCACTCCGGCGGGACCGATGGCTTCAGGATTCAGTTGCAGCCAAACGCCTTCCGCTTCGTCCAGCAACAGCGGTTCCTGGAGATCGTTCCAGATGCGGGTGACGGCAGGTTTCAATGTGACGAGGGTGGCGGCTTTCCGATCCACCGCCGGCAGCATCGCTTGCAGTTCACTACGATAGACTTGAGTCATCAAGGGAGCAGTGTCCACACCCTGTGCGGAAAGCAGGCAGGGCCGGTTCGCGTCCACTGCAGTCACGCTGCTCGAAGGCAGCAGGGTATAGGCGCGGCCATGACTGAACGCGGTTGCCAGCGTCACCGACAATCGGCCCGTACCGCTGGTGGCCTCCTGTTGGCCGCAGTCGGCGATTTTGGTCACTGTGCCTTTGATTTGCTTTGCGTATTCCACCCCAAACGGAAAGCTGGACTGAGTCAGCAGGCGACCCTGAGTCGTCGTCGAGCTCTGCTCTCCCGGCCAGATCCTGTACTTCATGAAACCGGTGCCTCCGCCCAACGTCACCCAGTCGCGTTGTGCGTCCCGATGTGCGGCGAGTGTCCGGTGAGTGTTGCCGTAATGCTCGGCCAGATCAGCTATGGGAATTGGCACATGAATCGTCATGCCTGAGTTTGCCGTTTCCGACTGGCGGGTAATGCCGGTTCCTGCTGCTGTCAAGGGTGCTGTAACGAAGAGACTCAGAATGGCTGCCCAGAAGTAAAGCAGGCTATTTGGATCGAACCGGCGTCTTCTGACCATCGTCTTTTCCTTATACGAACGGCACAGTGGGTCTCGATCGTCGACTTTTCACACCACTCGCTCGACTATGGGAGAATCACACCCCGAAGGCAAGAGGTCGAGGTTTCGGTGATGCTGGTTTGTCACTCGATCACAGCGGGAGATAGAGGCGTGGCACACGTTGGCCGATGGCGCAAAGCACTTCATAGGGAATCGTTTGTTGCCAGGCTGCGAGATCGGCTGCGGTAATGCGCTCTTGTCCCTGCTGCCCGATGAGAATCGCTTCCTGTCCGATTTGCACGCCGGGCACGTCGGTCACATCCACCATCGTCATGTCCATGCAGATTCGTCCGACCACCGGCACCCGCCGTCCGCCGACCAATACCACGCCCCGATTCGACAGGAGGCGGTTGTAGCCGTCCGCATAACCGACCGGGAGGATTGCGATCCTTGACCGTCGCGCAGCGATGAATGTGCGGTTGTAGCTCACACTGTCGCCCGCTTGGATGTTATGCAGGTGTGCGATGGTCGCTTTCCAGGTCAGGATCGGTCGCAGTTCAGGCGCGGCTGCTGCATTCGAGAGCGTATGGTAGCCGTACAGCATGATACCGGGCCGTACGAGGGAATAGAGGCTTCGGGGGTAGTTGATGATGCCTGCGCTGTTGGCGACGTGCATTAGGGGGCAGGAGACCCCGCGTTGCCGTAATAAATCGAGTGTCTGCTGGAACTCCGCGAGTTGTTTCTCCGTATGTGTGGTATCGGTATTGTCCGCATCAGCCAGATGAGTCATGAGACCTTCGAGGCGAAGAGTGGTACGAAAAACCGGCAGCGCGGCGAGGTCCGCCACTTCTTGATGGCGTACGCCCAAGCGACCCATTCCGGTCTCGATTTTGACATGTACGGAGTAGGGTGCGGCAGCGGGGGGTACGGAGTCGGCAAAGGCTTGGATCAACTCGGCCCGGTACAGCACGGGAGTCAAGCGATGCGTGATCAGGTCTGAAAATTGTGCCGACATGGTCGGGCCTAGGACCAGGATGACGTCATGAATGCCTCCCTGGCGAAGCGCGACGCCCTCTTCCACTGTGGCGACACCGAACCGGTGGACGGCCAGTTGTTGCAGAGCGCGTGTCACTTCAACGGCGCCATGGCCATAGGCATTCGCCTTGACGATGGCCAGTACCTCGGACCGAGGCGCAAGACGCCGCACGTGGGCGACGTTCTGCGCGAGAGCATTCAGGTCGACTGAGACGGAGGTTGGGGGAGACTGAGACGGCGTGTACACGCAGCTTGTGGTGGCAGAATAGAGCGCTAGACTTCCAGGATCTCGCCTTCTTTTTTCTTCATCACGTCATCGATTTTTTGCACATATTGGTCGGTGAGCTTCTGAATTTCCGCTTCCGACTTGCGCAGTTCGTCTTCGGTCAGTTTCGTGTCTTTCTGAAGTTTCTTGAGCTCTTCGTTGCCGTCCCGGCGGAAGCCACGAATCTGCACCTTCACTTCTTCACCGTGTTTCTTGCAGACCTTGATGAGTTCTTTCCGGCGCTCTTCGGTGAGCGGCGGAAGAGGAATCCGGATGAGCTTGCCGTCGTTCGATGGGGTCAAGCCGAGGTCGGAGGTTTGGATCGCTTTTTCGATTTCTCTGATGAGGTTCTGTTCCCAGGGCTGAATCGTAATGAGGCGAGCTTCGGGGGTGGCGACGTTGGCGACTTGCTTCAGAGGCGTCATGGTCCCGTAGTAGTCGACTTTGATGCCGTCCACCAGGGCCACGGATGCTCGACCGGTGCGCAGTCCGGCGAGGTCGCGCTTCAAATGTTCGATCGCGTGGTCCATCTTTTCGGTTACGCGTTGTTTTACTTCTTGCGCCGTCGACATCAGCCTCTCCCTTAGCGACTTTCTACGGTGACCAGGGTTCCGATAGGTTCGCCCTGGAC
>JBEIQG010000215.1:0-6070 GCA_040376625.1 Nitrospira sp.
AGCGATGCTGTCGACCGCCATCGGGTTGAGTATTCTCAGCAGCGGCAGCGATGCTCGTCTGTTCCTCGGTTCAGGCGGATGGGGCGTACGGGCCGGGTATCTGGCCGTCGCGGCCGGCCTCTTCTGGTTCGCGCTGATCCTGGGGAACAAGAATGAATTGCTGTTCGTCGGCATCGGAGGGGGTCTCCTGTACCTCGCCAATGCACGGCGTCCTCGATTAAGTGCGTTGACGCTCATCGGTGCGGTCGGCTTTGTCGGGTTGTGGCTCGTCGACACGTTGCGCGGTTTGCCGCTGGCGGCGGTTGCGGGAGGCCTGCAGGATCTCGAGCCGGCTCATTGGTTGGACGCTGCGCAGTTTGTCGCGTCAAGCAATGAAGCGTTCTCGGCTCATTTTTCCTTGTACGGGGCTCTGGCTCTCAACGTCCCGCTGACCTATGGAGAGAGTGTGCTCAGCATGCTCGCCTCGGTGATTCCACGATTTGCATGGCCGAACCGGCCGCCGGACATTTATCTGCACTATGCCGATAGTATCGGGGTGGCGGAAGGACAGGGCTTTACCATTCATCATGCGACAGGGTGGTATCTCAATTTCGGCGTGTTTGGAATTCTGGCCGGAGCGCTGCTGTGGGGGTGGGTGTGGGCCAGATGTTCTGTCGATGCTCATCGTGCCGGCCCACACCGATCGCGTTTTGGGATATTGTGGGGACGCGTGCTGCCCTGGATGTTCGTGGCCAGTATCCCCATGCTGATCAGGGCTGGATTGGAAGGGTATAAAGCGCTTCTCGTCGAGGCCTTCTTGCTCCCCACGGTCATTCTGCTCCTGGCGTCGACCGACGGAAAATTCTGCCGTATGCTTCGTCTGAATCCCGACCGCCGGACGCCTCTTCTTGCGGAGTGAAAGACTGCAGATGAGTGATACATCGCAACCTGCCGTGACCGTCCTGGTTCCGTGCCGCAATGAGGAGCGGTTTATCGGCGCGTGCCTCGATTCGATCCTCAACAACGACTACCCAAAAGATCGTCTCGAGATCCTGGTCATCGACGGCATGAGCCAGGATGAGACACGAACGATTGTGTTTCGTTACGCCGCGCGACATCCATTGATCAGACTGGTGGACAATCCTCAATTGATCACCCCCTGTGCGTTTAATGTCGGAATTGCGGAATCGCGCGGGGAAATCATCCTGATCATGGGGGCCCATGCGGAATATTCCTCGACCTACATTTCGAGACTGGTTGACTGGCTCGTGCAGAGCGGGGCGGACAATGTCGGCGGCCTGTGCATGACCCTGCCCGCGAATGACAGTCCCGTGGCCTGCGCGATTGCCCGGGGTCTCTCGCACCCGTTCGGTGTGGGAACGTCGTATTTCCGAATCGGGACCTCCGCGCCGCGATGGGTCGACACGGTGTTCGGAGGCTGTTACAGGAAGGACGTGTTTGCACGAGTCGGGTTGTTCGATGAGCAGCTCATCAGAAATCAGGACGATGAATTCAATCACCGATTGATCGGTCGCGGGGGGCGGATTTTGTTGGTCCCGGACGTGGTTTCTTACTATTATCCCCGGTCGTCGCTCCGGCAGCTCTGGAGGATGTTTTATCAGTATGGATATTTCAAACCGTTAGTCGCCCTGAAGCTCGGCAGGATCGGCACCGCACGGCAAGTGGTTCCCATGGTGTGTCTGGGGTTGCTCGCCGGCCTCTCCTTCGCCTCGATCGGTTCCCACGCCGCCAGATTCATGCTCGTACTGTTCGTCGTCCTGTACCTGTCGGCAGATTTTGTCGTCTCGTTTGCGGTAGGATTGAAGAGCGGTCTTCGTTGCGCCGGCTGGTTGATGCTGGTGTTTCCAACCCTCCATGTCAGTTACGGCATGGGCTATATGCGCGGGACATTCGATTTTTTGATCCGCCGGAAGCGACCCGATATCGCTACGAACGCGATCCCATTGTCCAGATGATGCCTGTGGAACTCTCACAGAAAAACTGTACGACCGAAGCGGAGGACCTCGAACGGGAAGAGGCTCGGATCCGGGAGGTCTATGCGCGTCGTACGACCGGCTTGTGTGCCGGGCTGTATTCCTTCTTCAATCGCGGTAACCTGTTCATGATTCAGGAGCGGGAGCGCCGCGTCCTCTCCAGCCTGGCGCGGGCCGGTTGGCCATCGCTTCAGGCCGTTCGTATCCTTGACGTGGGGTGTGGCGCAGGGTTCTGGATTCGAGATCTCATCCGCTGGGGTGCCGATCCACGACACATCACCGGCGTGGATCTTCTGGAGCCACGTGTTAAGGAAGCCCGATGCCTGAGTCCGGAGGGGGTGACCATCCTTTGCCGGAATGCGGCCGAACTCGAATTTCCCGACGAAAGCTTCGACCTCATCATCCAGTCTACGGTGTTTACGTCCATTCTGAACCGGGACGTACAACAACGGCTCGCCCGGGAGATGGTGCGCGTACTGAGGCCGAATGGGTTGATCCTGTGGTATGACTTTCACATGAACAATCCACGCAATCCCGATGTTCGCGGGGTCACGTCGCGCGAGATCCAACAGCTGTTTGGGGACTGCACCATCGAGCTGAGCCGCATGACTCTCGCCCCACCGGTCACGCGGATGCTGGCACCGCTTTCCTGGTTTGCCTGTCAGCTTTTGAGCGCAGTGCCGTGGCTCTGCACCCATTATCTCGGAACCATTCGAAAGTCAGTGCGCTATGAGTGAACACGTGGTCCCATTTCATCTTCCGGAGATCGGCGAAGAGGAAATTCGCGCGGTTACTGAAACGTTGCGCTCCGGCTGGTTGACGACGGGGCAGCGGACGAAGCAATTCGAGCAGGAGTTTGCACAGGCCGTGCACGCAACCCATGCGGTGGCCACGAATTCCGGCACGGCTGCGCTGCACCTGGCCCTGGAAGCGGTCGGAGTCAAAGAAGGCGATCAAGTCATTCTGCCGACCATGACGTTTGCCGCCACGGCTGAAGTGGTGTCGTATCTCAGAGCAAAGCCGGTTCTGGTGGATAGTGAACCTGACACCTTGAACCTCGATCCCGACGCGGTCAGGCAGGCAATTACCTCGCGGACCAAGGTGATCATGCCCGTTCACTTCGCCGGGCATCCCTGCGCAATGGATCGGCTGTTGTCATTGGCGACGGAGTACGAGTTGAAGGTGGTCGAAGATGCCGCGCATGCGCTGCCGGCGGCAGATCACGGACGAATGGTCGGCGCGATCGGTGACATCACCTGTTTCTCCTTCTACGCGACGAAATCCATTACGACCGGGGAAGGCGGGATGGCCACCACCCACCATGCCCACTACGCAGAGCGCATGCGGAGCATGAGTCTGCATGGGATTACGAAGGATGCGTGGAGCCGCTACGCGGGGACCGGATCCTGGTATTACGAGATTCGCGAGACTGGGTTCAAATACAACCTGACCGATATCGCTGCATCCATCGGCATCGAACAGCTCAGGAAATCTCGCCGGTTCTGGACGGCGCGCGCTCGAATCGCCGCGGCCTATCACGATGCGTTCAGCGAGCTGCCGGAAATTCAGCGACCTGTGTGCCGTCCCGGCTATGAACATGCCTGGCATTTGTATGTGATTCAATTGAATCCCGAGCGTCTTCGTATTACCCGGGATGATTTTATCGAAGCCTTGAAGAAAGAACAGATCGGAACCTCCGTACATTTTATGCCCCTGCACATGCATCCGTATTACCGGGAGCGGTACGGCTACCATCGCGATGATTTCCCGCACGCCCGCGCGGCCTTCGAGCGCAGCATTTCTCTGCCGATTTACTCGCGTATGAGCGAAGACGATATCCGGCACGTCATCGATGCGGTTCGATCACTGGTTACGCAGTATCGGCGGTGATCAAGCGGTTGGTCGATATCATGGGTGCAAGTATCGGCCTGGTGCTGTTCAGTCCGCTCTTTCTGATCCTGGCCGTGCTGATCAAGCTCGACTCCTCCGGCCCGGTGTTGTTTCGGCAGGAGCGGATCGGCCGGAAGTTCATTCCCTTCTTCATCTATAAATTCCGAACCATGGCGGCCGGTCGGGCGAACGAGGGGTTGTGTATCACCAGCCGGAATGACTCCCGCATCACGCGCGCAGGGCGATGGTTGCGCGCAACGAAGCTGGACGAGCTGCCGCAACTTCTTAATGTGCTGATCGGAGATATGAGCCTGGTGGGGCCTCGACCGGAGGTTCGGCAATACGTCGAACTCTTTCGATCGGAGTATGAACAGTTGCTCTCGATTCGTCCCGGCATGACAGATCTGGCGTCACTGAAGTATCGAGAAGAAGGGGATTTTCTGGCTCAGGCGGAAGATCCTGAATCCGAATATGTAACCCGTATTCTGCCGGACAAGATTGAGCTGGGGAATATGTATCTCCGACGAGCCTCTCTCCTCTTCGATCTCTCTCTTATTCTGAAAACATTGCTCCGACTCGTCTGGCCTGCGAAGAAATAATCTATCCTGCGATCTCCGGCGCCGGTGGTCCCTGTCGAGGGCCTCTGCCAGCCGGTTTGTCGTCTGCCGACCCGGGATTTATCCTAGGGCTGGATTCGGTGATTGTAGACGGGTTATGTTCGTGAGTATGACTTGAGGCGATGGCCCTCAGGAGTTCCTATTGTTCGGACCGAGTCATGCCGATTCTGTTTCCCACAGTCTTCTCCGCGGTTCCGCGGCGCACGCTGCTGTTTGCGGGCCACCTGGGGCTGGCTGCCTTCTCGAACTGGGCGGCGTTTCTGCTTCGCTTCGATGGAAACATTCCTCCCGATGAATGGGATCTGCTTGCGGCGCTGCTCCCGCTGCTGCTGACGATCAGAGCGCTCACCTTCTACCCGTTCCGGCTCTATGACGGCATCTGGCGGTATACGGGTCTTTGGGACCTCCGCAACCTGGCGCTGAGTATCGCCGCCAGCTCGTTGGCCTTTGCCGGAGTAGTGCGACTGGGGCTGGGGATCCGGGCCTATCCATCCTCCATTTTTGTCATCGATGCCTTGCTGCTGTTGTGCCTGTTGGCCGGGTTGCGGGTGCTCCCCAGGCTGGTTCGAGAAGCGCGTTGGTTTCGGACCGACCGGAAACGGGTGCTGATTGTCGGCGCGGGGGATGCCGGAGCCATGATCGTGCGGGAAATGCGCAACAATCCGTCCTGCGGCTATCGCCCGATCGGGTTCGTCGATGACAATCCGGAGAAGGTCGGGCACCGCATTCATGGAGTGAGAGTCTTGGGTAGCAGGGAATACCTGTCTTCCATCGTTACCCGCCAAGCTCCCGACGTGGTGCTCGTGGCGATTCCGAGTGCCAGGCCCGCGACGATTCGGGCGGTGGTGAAGGCGCTGGAGCCGTTTCATCTCCCTATTCAAACCCTGCCGAACTTACGGGATCTGTTGCAATGCCGGGTGGAGGTCAGCCAGATCCGCAATTTGTCCATCGAAGACCTGCTGGAGCGGGTTCCGGTCGATCTTGATACTGAACCGCTTCGGGCGTTGGTGCGAGGGGAGCGGGTGTTGGTGACCGGGGCAGGGGGGTCGATTGGTGCGGAATTGTGTCGTCAGGTCGCCGGTCTGGCTCCTGCCTCCTTAGTGTTGCTGGACCGCTCTGAGAACGGACTGTTTGCGGTGGCGAACGAATTGGCGGCAGCAGGGAAGACGTGTATTGCTCCAGTGGTCGGCGATGTCACCGAGGTCGGTCAGATGAACCGGTTGTTTGCCGAGTACCGCCCGACGCTGGTGTTTCATGCCGCCGCACATAAGCATGTACCACTCATGGAGGGAAATCCCTGCGAAGCTGTCTTGAACAATGTCGGCGGGACCAGGGTCGTTGCGGAAGCCGCCCATCGACACGAAGTCGACCGGTTCATCCTGATCTCGACCGACAAGGCGGTGAATCCGGTCAGTGTGATGGGGGCGAGCAAGGGGGTTGCGGAACTGCTCGTGCAGCGGTTGGCCCGAACATCCAGGACGGTATTCGCCACCGTGCGATTCGGCAATGTGTTAGGCAGCAACGGCAGTGTGGTCCCGCTGTTTCTGGAGCAGATCAAAGCGGGCGGTCCCGTGACGATTACCGACCCGA
>JBEIQG010000245.1:0-5046 GCA_040376625.1 Nitrospira sp.
CACCTCGCCCGCCTTTGAGTTTCCGCCCCCACTATGCCGCTGATAGTCCGATCCTGTGCGTTGCCATCGTGGATAAGATAGGGTCAGGTCTTGTAATCAAACATTCTGACTTGGCAAGAGTCTAAAGTAGGGTCAGGTCTTGTAATCGAACATCAGCCTGGCTACACTCCGGAACGGTTTATCGCTTCCCTCAAGAGGGCGCTCCGCCTGTCTCCGAGTCGTTTCTCTCTCTTTAAAGTTGTAGAATGCCTGGTTTTCAGATGATTGTGGATTCCCTGAAACCTTGTATTCCGAGTGAGAGATGAAAATTATCCGTGATTGTTTCGGTCGATCCGTCAGACTGACCGATGAGCGGTCGGCTCATATTCTTCGGCATCAAGAGATGGCTGGTATGGAGGCAGAGATCGAACGGGTGCTCCAATTGCCGGCCGAAGTGGGGTATCTCGCTCAGATCACACTGTCCATCTATTTTATGAGTTTTATGCGCAGACGCTGGTTGGTGGGAAATGGCTCTGTGTCGTGGTAAAGTATCCTCCCGACGACGGGTTTGTGGTGACGGCCTACTTGACTGACCAACTCAAGGCAGGAGAAACGATATGGCCGACAAAGTAAAAGTGTGGTTCGACCCTGAAGGGGATTTCCTAGAAGTGCAGTTCAGCGACGCGCCTGGGTTCATGCGTCCCACGGCCTACGAGGCCGTCATGGAACGGGTGGACGGGCAGGGGCATGTGTTGGGATTCAGTGTCCTCGGAGTCAGCCGGTTTAAAAAAGACCATCCTCTCGAAGCTGAACTCATGACCGGTACATAAGGCGTGAGAGCTGACTCGATCAATTTCACGATATCTTTCGCTTTCTACGTTAGTGTCATCCACCATTCTTTCTCTGTCTATCGAATCGTCAGAACATGAGAGTCCGCAGCCATTGCTCCTATCAGGGGCAGGTTGAGGTGACCCGGCATGACAGGCACGAAATACGACAGGGCTCAAGTCTTGCTGTTAAACATTCTGATCTGGCGGGAGTCTATCCCTCCCGTGAACCGCACACGTCGGTGCCTTCGGCTGGTTCACCGTCAGTCACCCCGTCTCACGCATCACTTGCCTCTGACTTTCCCTCCCCGCCACGCTCCTGATAGTCCGATCCTGTGCGTTGCCATTGGGGCAAATTGATCCTTCGCGGACTGCCTGTTATCCTCAATCGTGATGGTGTGCCGGGGCACTGCTCACCCTCAGGGAGGACGACATGAAGCGAAGGACTCCAGCGATGCTCCTGAAGGCGTTGACCATGTTTCGAGGGTTCACGAAGACGGCGGCGGAGTATCTGAGAGACAAAGAGCGGCTTCGTTATCTGTTAGCCGCTGCCGTCTCGATTGCGCAGGGTCGGGGTGGCAAGCTGTTGAGCGACCTTCAATTATTGGTGCGGCTTGTGAAGGCGTCCGGGAGCGGGGCCTATACGGGCTTCTCGGTCCACAGGCTTGTGACCATCGTCGCGGCGATCCTGTACCTCATCAGCCCGCTTGATGTGATCCCAGACTTCATACCTGCGATCGGCTATGCGGATGATGCGGCGGTGATCGCCTGGGTGTTGAACAGCATTGCTGAAGAACTGAAGGACTTTAAGAGTTGGGAACAGGGGACGTGACCGGGAGAGGTCCTGCGACGCGAATAGTCTTTCACACGAAATTCCCTGCTACAATGGCCACCCTCACGAAGATGTGGTCAAGGAAAGGCCCGCGATGTCGAAGCCCTCACAACCGAATGCCGTGCTTGTGGCGATCCGCACCCCTCGCGTGACTGCGGAGGAGCTGGACAGTTCGCTGCAAGAGCTCACCCGTCTGGTGAAGACCCTCGGGTACCACGTCGTGGGCCGTGTGACGCAAAAGCGTAGTTCCGATAAATATGCGGCGGTCCTGGGACAGGGCAAACTCGCCGAATTGGCGTTGTGGACCGGTGGGTCCGGGAAAATCGAATCGTCGTTTGAACGGCCGAAGCACAAAGCGGCGTCGAAGTTCGAGAACGCGGACTCGGACCTCACGGAGGAATCAGACGACGACGAATCGGATGACAGCATCGAGGTTTCCTCAGGCCCTCGCGAACAGGCCGAGATCGTCATCGTGGACTGTGATCTGTCGCCGTCCCAGTTGAAGAATCTTGAACGTGCCGCCGGCGTGCCGGTGCTCGATCGGACCGGGGTCATCATCGAGATTTTCAGCCGGCACGCGCGTACTCGAGCGGCCCGGCTCCAGGTGGAGATCGCGCGACTCAATTATCTCGCGCCACGGTTGCGGGAAACCGGCGGCGGCAGCGAACGGCAAGGCGGGGGAGTCGGCGGCAAGGGAGCCGGGGAGACGAGTCTGGAGCTCGATAAGCGCAGAATCCGCGATCGTATGAAAGAACTCCGGACGGAACTGGCGGCGATCGGGGACGAGCATCAGACGCGCCGCGCGAGGCGGGAGCACGAATTGACGGTCGCGCTCGTGGGGTACACCAACGCCGGGAAATCCTCGCTCATGCGGGCGATGACGGGTAGCGAGGTGCTCGTGGCCGACAAGCTGTTCGCCACGCTCGATACCACGATCCGGCCCTTGTATCCTGACACGCGTCCCAAAGTGCTCATGTCGGATACGGTGGGATTCATCAAGAAGCTCCCGCATGACCTGGTGGCCTCGTTCAAATCGACGCTGGATGAAGCGGCCAGTGCCTCGCTCCTGCTGTTTGTCGTCGATGCCTCGGATCCGTCCTTTCGCTCCCAATTCGACGTCACGCGGAAGGTGTTGGCCGAAGTCGGCGCCACGGAGGTTCCCAGCCTGTTGGTGTTGAATAAGCGTGATCGTCTCGGGCCGGACGAGCTTGCGGCCCTGAAGGCGGAATATCCCGACGCCTTCTTTCTCTCCACGAGAAACAAGGAGGATCTGCAGGCGCTCCGTGAGCGCATCATGGGGTACTTTGAGAGCGATATGATCGACGAGGAATTGCGTATTCCGTTTACGGCTCAAGGGGTCGTTGCAGAGATCCGTTCCAAGATGCGTATCCTGTCCGAAGAATATGACGCCGAGGGACTCACGATACGGGTGCGATCCACCCCGGAGAACCTCACGAGTATCAAAAAGAAGCTCGGACGATGAGGGTTTGGCAAGGAGTAGCCATCACATGAAACGACAGGAACTGGAAGAAAAACTCCCGACCATGACGCGGGAACAGCTCGTCGAGACGGTCACGACGTGCCTCGACATGATTGAACGGTTGGAAAACGATCTCACGGCCGGGACACACAAGCTCGAGGAAATGTCGGTGCTGGTGAAAAAGTTATCCAACGTGAAAGACGATTCTCGGGACCATTCTTCTGTTTAACCTGCGGCGTCTCCGGCCCACGAAAACGCTGACCAGGTACGCCACAAAGAACACGGGGAAGACCACATACGACAGCGCGGTCGAGGTGCCGGCATAGAGGCCCATCATGCCCGCGATGAGCGCCAGCCCGAGAAACAGCCAGGACCATTAGACGACGACCGGTCTACGCACGAGCTCGCTTCCTTCCATCAGGCGCCGGGTTCATGTTGCGAGGCCATGCCGGGCTGCCACCCATGAGGGGGTTCATCGCACTTCCACCTCGACCGGCAACACATGGGTAATCATGGCGTCGCGGCGATCCTTCTCTCGCGCCATCGGCTGGCTGCGACCCCTGGCATCTGTGGCGCGCGCCATCAGCGTATAGTGACCGGCTTGGGCCGGGGTCTCCCAGTCGTAGTCCCACAGGCGCCAGGCATAGGGCACGGCCTGATCAATCAACCGCCCGGCCTGCCACGACCTGCCCCCATCGGTGCTGAGTTCCACCTTCGTCACTTCGGTTTCCCCGGCCCAGGCCGCACCCACCACCCGATAATGCGAGCGAGCGGGAATCACCTGGTGGAGGCTGGGACGGGCGATTTCAGACTTCACCTGGATTTCGGAAACGGGGACTAACGTGGGGAGCCCATGGCGGCGCTCCCACACCGCATACATGAACGTCTGGAAAAACCCATCGAACGGGCGATCCGTCAGGATTATTCGGCTCAACCATTTGACTGATGCCATGCCATACCACCCGGCCACGATCGCGCGTACCGGATACCCATGTGCCGGAGAAAGGTCCTTGCCGTTCATGCGATAGGCCAAGATGACCTCGGGGCGGAGCGCTTTCTGCAAAGGCAGGCTGCGGGCATAGGAAATCACGCCCGGTGTTTTCGGATCAGGATCATGGAATTCGCCGGTATCGGCTCCTTCCAGAATCACGTCCACCGCCTGGTCCTGCACGCCGGCACGGACCAACAGGTCGGCCAATTTCACCCCGGTCCATTCGGCATTGCTCACGCCGCCTAGCTCCCAGCGAATACTGCTTTGCGGCGGTTTCAGGAATACCCGACTATTGCCGGAACATTCCAGCAATGCCGTGACATTCACCGACGGCATGTCCCGGAGCTCGTCATAGCTGATCTGCAAAGGCTGGGAAACCGCCCCCTCGACCGTGAGCTTCCACGCTTTCGTTTGTATCTCAGGCACCCCAAAGTGGGTGCGGACATAGAACTGCTCATTGGGCGTCAGAAAGGTGTTCAGCGTCGAGAATGGAAATTCCAAATTATCCGGGTTGCGCTGCCTGCTGATCAGGCCGGCCGCGTGCGCCGCCTGGCCAAGCCTTTCACCTCCCTCCTGGCCGGCGGCGAGGAGGGTCGTCCCGAAAGTATGGGTAAGCAGAGGTACCGCTCCCGCGGTGCCCAGTAGGAAGGTTCGCCGGTTGACTCCCGGCTTGAGTGACCCTTGTTGTTCTTTATCCATGTGGCCGATCTCATGCCCCACGAGGACTCAACGACGCTTACCGCGATTGCGTCATGAGGTAGCTCCGGTCGAGGATCTTCCGCCTCCGGTTCCCACATTCCGGAGTCTGGCCGGAGGAACGGCCTGGCGTCATCGATCCACCGCCTCCAGCACCCGTGTGACCTCGGGGTCGCCCATTTCATGGGTTCGTTCCGATCGCAGCTCGTTGAAGTCGCCGCGAATGGCTTTCAGCGCATAC
>JBEIQG010000080.1:0-14607 GCA_040376625.1 Nitrospira sp.
CGTCACCGCTCTTTTATTGCCCGGCCAGTAGGTCCTTCAGATGTCCCACGATCCGCTCGGCCGCCTTCCCGTCCCACTTGGGAGGAATCGCGCCCTTCTTCCACTGCCCGGCCATCAAGCGTGCCAGCGCGGGCGGCAGTTTTCGCGGATCGGTCCCGATCAACTCGTTGGTGCCCATCGTGACGGTTTCCGGCCGTTCGGTATTGTCACGCAGCGTCAGGCAGGGCACGCCGAGCACGGTCGTTTCCTCGGTGATGCCGCCTGAATCGGTGATCACCCCGCGGGCATACTTCACGAGATAGTTGAATTCGAGGTAACCCAGCGGATCGACATAGTGCATGGAGGGCAGCGTCTTGCCGGCGTCGCGCAGGTTCTTGGCGGTCCGCGGGTGGACCGGAAAGACCACGGGCAGCCCCTGGGTGCCGTCCGCAATAGCCTTCAGCAGTCCCAGCAATTGCTGCTCGCCGTCTACATTTGCAGGACGGTGCAGGGTCACGACGAAGTACCGGTTCGGTTCCAGCGCAAGCGCGCTCCAACAAGCCGGCGGACGCAAACGCGGGAGCTGCTTCAGCAGCGTATCGATCATGGTGTTGCCCACGAAGAAAATCCGGTCGTCGGTGACACCGGCCCGCCGCAGGTTCTCGTTGGCGGTGTCGCTGGTGGTGAAGAACCAATTGGTGATGGAGTCGGTCACCACGCGGTTGATCTCCTCCGGCATCGTCCAATCGTTCGAGCGGATACCGCCTTCCACATGGGCCACGGGAACGCCCATCTTGCGGGCCACGATCGAACAGGCCATGGTCGAGGTCACGTCTCCCACGACGAGGCAGAGGTCGCTCTTCTCTTTTGTCAGCACCCGTTCGTAATTCACCATAATGCCCGCGGTCTGCTCGGCCTGCGTCCCCGACCCCACCTCCAGATTGATATCCGGGTCCGGAATGCCCAGCTCCTCGAAAAAGCTGCCTGACATGGCGCGGTCGTAGTGTTGTCCCGTATGGACGAGGCGGAACCGCAGCTCGCTGCCGTTGGAGCGAGCGGCATTCAATGCGTCGATGATCGGCGCGATTTTCATGAAATTCGGCCTGGCGCCGGCGATGAGATCGATACGTTTCATGTGGATCATCCTGTCTGGGTTTGTGCCCTGTTCGAATGCGTCCCCGACGGTCAGGCAGGTCGCAGAGACTCACTGTTCAAGCAATGATGAACTGCGAGTCGGCCCGAGCCTGCCACGGTGAGGCGTGCCTCATCATGTACATAGCGGAGGCTGATCCGTCCGTCAACAAAAACGGCGCTGTTCAAGCAGCAGGGTGAATGGACGGGAGGATGCCGACCTGCGAATCGAGCTGAATGCTGAGCCATGTGCCATGGCCGGAATCCGGAGTCATGCGGGGGGCTGGTCTGCCAAGAAGGAGAGCGGCGCTCCGCCTACTCTTTTTCTACCAAGCGCCAACCCATTTTCTGAACGCATCGCTCGGTGGCCTGGATGATCAAGAGTTGAATACCCTGCTGCAGCTTGGGATCGCGCAGGGTATCGGCTTGACACTTGTTGTAATCCAGCGTGAATTGGTCTTTCGGACGGTTCGGATGCACCCATTCGCTGGTGCTGCACCCTCCTAACAGGGAGAGCAATACGAGGAAAAGCGTCAGGCGCGAGCGACAAGTCATAGGTGCCTCACAAGAGAGCCTGTCACAGAAGATGGGACGACGAACGGAAGATAAACCGCGGTTATGGGGCGCGTCAAGCCGGCGCAGCGGGTCACCGGGCGCGTTACGGCAGCGCCACCGAGAATGTGACCTCGGTTCCGCGTTCGTTGTAGGTCAGATCGGGGAAAAATGCCTTGGCCAGGAATACGCCTCGCCCATTTGCGTCGCAACCGTCGTAGGGTTGATCCGGTCGCCTCACGAAGCGGTTCCAGGTGAAGCCGTTCCCTTCATCCGTGATCGCATACCGCATGCGGCGGTGAAACTTGTCGTACAGCGCCCGGACGATGACGCGACGCGTGGCAAACCGGGGGTTGCGGCGACGTTCTTCGATCAAGGCCTCAAACCGGTCGGTACTCAACGCCTCATGTTTTTCCTGATAAAAAATTTCGAGACTGCCATGTTCCACCGCATTGACGATCAGCTCGATCAAGGTTGTGCGAAGGTGCAGCCGCTTGGTTTCAGGAATCCCCATCGCCGTGTTCTCGATCAGCCACGTCACGCAGGATTCCACGTCGCCGGGATCGGTTCCGATGACCACCCGATACTCCAACTGCTCAATGCCCGGAACATCGTCGATGGTCTGTGGAATTCTCTGCAGTGCTCGATCCAGCGCCATGCCCAGCTCTTTCGCCAGGGCCGGTTTGTACAGACAGTCTCCTGCGCCGGCTCGAACGGCCTCCAGAAGGGCCTGTTCATTTCCCGCTCCGGTGGTTGCGATGACGGCCGTCCGTGCGCTGCGTTTGAGCGCTTCGCGAATGAACCTCAATCCGTCGGGCTCGGGCAGAAAGAGATCGGTCAGGAGGACATCCGGAGACGCCATGTCCAGCATGGCCAAGGCCACCTGCGGATCCGGCGCTGTCAGGGGCGAGAGGCCTCGTGTCTTCGCCTCTTCCATGACCATGGCCAGTGTTTCGGCACAAGGCTCCACGATCAAGATTGTTCTGGATGCGGCGGGATTTCTCACGCAGGAAATCCCTTTTCGACAATCGCTTGCAGCGCGGCCGTCAATCGCTGAACTTCGGCATGGACCCGCTCCTCGAGGGCTCCCACCTCGTTCACGGCGGACCGTCGAGCCGATTCTTCAAGCTGCCCCGCGGCGGCCACGGTCGGGCGGGCGCAAAACTCCATGGCCGATCCCTTCAATTTGTGCGCTTCCTTGGCCAGCATCGGAAGATTATTGTCGGCGAGGGCTGTCTGGATGGCGGCGAGTACGACAGGTGAACGCTCGAGGAACATTTCGGCCAGGGTCAGAAACAAGTCCCGGTCGCCGTCGAACCGTTCCATGGCGGCCGCCAGGTCCATGACTGGGTGCGCATCCATTATGACTTCTCCTTTGCCGGACCTGAGCTGTCCAGCACTTCGATGCCGAGGAGTGCCACATCGTCAGGGAAAATGTCACCCCCCAGCCATTGTCGGGCCGTGGTCATGGTATTTGCGACGCTGTGCGCCAACGTGTGTGTACGGTGGCTTTCCAACGTGGTCTGCAACCGGTTCCTGCCCCACAGCTCCCCGGTCGCCGACGGGACTTCATAGATACCATCGCTCAGGAGATACAGACGATCCCGAGGCTGCAATTGTGTGGTCGCGCAGTCGAAGGTGATGGTCGAATCGAACCCGAGCGGGAGGCTCGCCGAAGATAACCATTGCGAGGCCCGATGGGAGGAATGGAGAAATGCGCCGCAGTGCCCAGCTGCTGCGTAGGAGAGGGTCCGCGACGGAAGATGCAGACGCCCGACCCACAGGGTGAAATATTCCCCGTCCTGGTTCAACGGAAACCGACGGTTCGCTTCCGTGATGATGGCTCCCGGATCGAAACTTCCGACCGCTTTCGCGAGGTTGTCTTCACGCAAAAAACTCATCAGAGCGACGGCGCGCAAGGCCGCGGCCACCCCGTGGCCCGACGCATCGAGAATATAGAGGCCGAGCGTCCCGGAACCCCAGGTGCTGACCTGAAACAAGTCGCCTCCCAAGGCCAGAGACGGTTGGTAGGCCCACTGCATGCTGATTCCAGGAGCCGGCATGCCGGGCAGAGGCAGTTGCGCGCGCACGAATTCCGCAGCCGACTGCAGTTCGCTTTCCAGCTCGGCCTGTTTTGCGGACAGCAGCCGATGAGAACGATCGAGGTCGTCGCGCGTGCGTTCGATTTCTCGAACCAGGGCACTGGATCGGAGGCTGGCCTGCACCCGTGCCAGGACTTCCTGCTTGCTCGCCGCCTTGCTGAGAAAATCGTCGGCGCCGCGCGACAGACCCTCCGCAATTTGTTCCGGCTGGTCGTGCGCGGTCATGAGCACGACCTGCCTGGACCGCAGATCCGGATCGGCACGGATCGCTTCACACACGCTGGGGCCGTCCAGACCCGGCATCATCCAATCCAGAATCACCAGATCCGGACGCTGTGCGCGAATGGCGGCCAAGCCGCCGACTCCATCGGCCGCTTCGATGACGCGGTAGCCCAACCGTTTCAGCCGCCCGGCCATACTGACCCGAGTCATCTTGTCGTCGTCGACGAGAAGGATGACGGGTGTAGGATCGGCGGCTTTCCCGGCAAGAGAGTCATCGACGATACGCTGTGCTGGCTCAGACACGTCTGCTGCTCCTGCTAGCGGGTTTATCCGGTCGCGGGAAGACGGCTTCCCGCAAGCGCATCCTGTTCCGAGGTATACACCGGCAGAATCTGATGAAGATTTGCCAGGGTGATGATCTCTTTGACGTAGCTCTGAGGGTTCAGAAGGCAGACCGTGCCTTGCGGGGCCGGAAAGCTCTGGGCCAAGAGCGCCAGCGTGCCGAGAGCAGAACTATCCAGAAACCGGACGTGTTGCATGTTTAGAATCAGGTGCCGGCAACCGCCCCGCTTACTTCGCTCCACCGCAGTCTTGAACGAGGTGCGATTGGCGTAGGTTAGTTCTCCCATCAAATCGAGAATGATGGACTGCCCTACACGGCGTTCAGTGATCTGCATACACGGCTCCTCTCTTGCGCTCAGCAATGGCCCTATGCGCTTTTCCTGACAGGAGAAGGCACTCCGGCCTCGATCATCGGAATCGTCTTGTGCAAATTCGCCAGTTCAAGGATCTGACGAACCGTCGCTTGAGGATAAGCCAGCGAGAGTTTACGTTTATCGGCCTCCAGCTGCCGGTGAGTGATCATCAGCAAACCCAATGCCGCACTGTCGAGAAACGCGACCTGGGACAGGTCGATCACGACTTCCTCGACTTGTTCGGTGCAGATAGTCCTCAGCGTCTCTTGAAACGTTTTGCGCTGCGTGTACGTAAAGTTGCCTTCGAGTTTCAGCGTTGCTTTTTTATCGTGAAGTTCAGGTGTGATGGTCATGTGAGGCCCCCTCCAGACGCAAAAGGTGAACGATCAGGCACGAGCGACATGAGTCAAAATGGCTGCCGCAATGTCGTTGAGCGGCCGGACGGCTTCGGCGGCACCGAGTTTAATAGCTTCTTTGGGCATTCCAAAGACCACACAGGATGCCTCGTCCTGGGCGATGGTATAGGCGCCCGCATTCTTCATGCGTAGCAGCCCCTTTGCTCCATCCCCTCCCATTCCGGTCAGAATTACACCAACCGCATTGCCGCCGGCGAAATGAGCGACTGAGTCAAACATGACGTCGACCGACGGCCGATGGCGATTGACCGGTTCGTTCTGGTTGATACGCACAGAATAACGCGCGCCGCTTCGAACCAAGGTCATGTGGTAATTGCCGGGAGCAATCAGCGCATGTCCGGGCAGCACACTGTCTCCGTCCTCGGCTTCTTTCACGAAGATACGGCACAGTTCGTTCATGCGATCGGCCCAGGCTTTGGTGAACCGTTCCGGCATGTGCTGCGTAATCAAAACAGGAGGCGTATCGGGCGGCAGTACCTGAAGTACTTGCTTGACCGCTTCGGTGCCGCCGGTGGAAGAGCCGATCGCGATGATCAGATCCGTGGTCTTGATCATGGCTGAGCTCCAGGCGATCGGCCGAACGCAGTCACGGCCTGATGGCGGTACCCGTCTGATCGGCGCGGTCGCCGGATGTTTCGCATTCCCGATCAGACCGTTCGGCGGTTTCTCCATTCCGCCAGGCAGCTGGTGTACGTGTGTCATGATGAAATCGCCGTTCCCGAGATCGATATGGTTCTCGTCACTTCCGCCGGTCATCCACGCCGCTCTTGCCGATGATCGGATCTCGCCCACAGATGCAGCGATCGAGCACCTATCGCCCGCCATAGGTTCTCGACTCACGAACCGCTCCCCGGGAGGAGTTGGCGGTCTGGATTGATACTGCGCATTCTTTCTTCATGGTTGCCGCCAACTCCCGCGGAACTCCTTGAAGCAGGGCATTCATAACGACACCCACTTCGGTAAGTGGCTGGATCACGGGCTCCAGTTTCTGTCTGGTGATGCCATGGAACTGGATTGCCGTGATGATCTGAGCGACCTCCCGCGCCATCTCATCTGCCTGTGTTTTCGAATTCATGATGGTCGATTTCAGCGTACGGTTCCGTTCAACCAGGTCACGCGTGATGATATCGAGGCGATGTTTGATCGACAGGGTCTTGCTCAAGTCCACAGACGCCAGGTTTTCTACCGTGTTCATGGCTAAACTGGTGTTCGTCTGCACCTCGAGGGCGAGGAGGTTGATGCTGCTGGCAGCCTGTCCAGAACGGTTCGCCAGCTTGGTCACTTCATCGGCCACCACGGCGAACCCGCGACCATGTTCCCCTGCGCGGGCGGCTTCGATTGCGGCGTTCAAGGCCAGTAATCGGGTCTGGTCTGCGATGAATTCAATTTCCCCGATCATGCCGGTGATCGCTTTGGTGCTTCGTTCAACGTCGTCCATAATGGTCGCGACCTGTACGGCCATTTCCGATGACTTCATCACGTCACCGACAAATCCTTCGAGCATGGTGTCCGTGGTTTTCAAAACCGTATCGAGACTCGTCTCCGCACCTCCGGATAGATGCGTGGATTCCCTGGCTTGTGCCGTCGCGCGGGAGGCGATCATGCTGAACCGCTGCGCGAGATCTGTGGCGGCCTGCTCCGTCTGGCTGATCACCGTTTTCATTTGAGTATTTAAGTCGGCGAGCAACGGAATGGTGGAATGCCCCAGTTGCTCCCAAGCAGCCATACGGTCCGCCTGGTTTTTAAGCATGGCTTCATGGGTGGCCTGTAGATCCCGTCTTGCTGAGGCGGTCTGGCTCCGGCACCACATCCACGACATGCAGATACCGGCAAGGAATGCTGCCAGGGACATCGATATGAATGACATCATCGGCGTTATTCCCGTACGTGGTGAGGAAATTGGGCGAATATTACGCGCCGAATTCGGCCATGCGTGCTCGCATGGGATCAGTCATGCCCGTCAACACCCTGCGTTCCGATCTCCGGACGGCGATAAGCAGTTGAATTGTTGAGGCAGCGAGTTTCTCCACTTCGGACAAGTCCAGTTCGACTTGAAGGTGGGATGTTACCGGCTGCTTGATCTCCTCATACAAGGCACCGACTTCGAATATTGTCAGGTCACCAGGAGCCTTGAGGATCATGAACATCTCGTTTTGGGGGGGGGCATTACTCCGTACCTACATGTCGGACAATGTCGGAGAATTCTTGACACGTAAGGGTATTGCTGTAGGAGTTGCGGGGATCGCCTGTCCACCACGGATGGAGGAAGAACATATCGTTCTCAAAGCGGTCGAGCCGGAGGGACATTTCCCGGCAGCATTGAATCAAGAGTCTCCTCAGTCAGGCTCTTCTCCAGAATAACAATCTCCACTCGACGATTCTTCGTCCGGCCTTCGGGTGTGTCGTTGGTTGCGACGGGTTTGGAGTCGGCGAATCCGGTAGCCGAGAGGTGTGAAATCGGCACTTCGTAGAGTTCGGAGAAAATTCTGACGACCATGACGGCGCGAACGGCCGAGAGTTCCCAGTTTGATGGGAATTGCGCGGTCCGGATCGGGACATTATCGGTATGACCGAGGATCCGGATATGCCGATCCATTTCGATCAGAATCTGGGCCAGGGATTTCAGAAAGGGTAAGGCTTCGGGGCGTACCCCTGCTTCTCCGCTCGCAAAGAGGATCGATTCGGGCAGGGAGATCATGATCGTTCCGTTGCCGGTTTCGATGATTTTGATATCCGGCATCTCGAGCGCGAGCGACGGGTGAATCTTTTTCATGATTTCTTTCATCCGCCGGATGACCGGTTCGTTGGCGCTGGACATGTCGGGATTGATCATCTTCGGCTTGGCGTCACCGACGGCGAAGGGCAAGCGGCTGGACGGCGTACTGTTCACCGGATTCAATGCCGCCTTGATTGAGTCGCTGACCGTTCGATACTTGCCTTCGTTGACGGACGACACCGAATACATGACGACGAAAAAGGCGAACAGGAGCGTGATGAAGTCCGCATAGGACACCAGCCAGCGTTCGTGGTTTTCGTGCTCTTCGTGTTTCTTCTTTGCCATCGAATGCCAGTCAGTGGTCTCGCGTAAAACGTGCAGTGTCGGATTCCGTTTGCGAGCTGCGTTTCACGCGCAGCGAAGGACGTTATTTCTTGTCTTCTTTGCTCCGCTCATGCGGAGAGAGGAAACTCTCGAGTTTCTCCTGTAACAGCCGCGGGTTCTCGCCTTGGGCCAGACCCACGAGCCCCATAATCACCATGGTCCGCAGGCCGGCTTCTTCCTTCAGCTTGAATTTCATCTTGTTGCCGATCGGCAGGAAGAACAGGTTGGCCGCGCCGACACCATAGACGGTTGCCACGAAGGCGACGGCGATACCACCGCCTAGTTTCGAGGGATCGGCGAGGTTTTCCATCACGTGGATCAATCCGAGTACCGCACCAAGGATCCCGACGGTGGGCGCATATCCGCCGGCGGCTTCCCAAACTTTTGCCGCATGGACCCCTTCCTCTTCATGGTGTTCGACCTCGATTTCAAGGATTTCCTGCAGCAGTTTCGGGTCGGTTCCATCGACGATCAACTGGATGCCTTTTTTGAAAAACGGATCGTGGAGGTCCTTGATCTTTCCTTCCAGTGCCAGCAACCCCTGCTTGCGTGAGACGTTGGCCAAGTCGAGGATCTGCGTAATGGTGCCTTTCACGTCGTGGGGAGGATTGGTCAGCGCCAGCGAGACCATGCTGATGGATTTGAGGACGACGGAGAGCGGGTTCTGAACACAACAGGCCCCGATCGTTCCTCCCATAACGATGATAAATGCCGTGAGTTGGAGAACTGAACCGATATGGCCGCCTTCGAGCGCCTGGCCGCCCAGGATGGATCCGATCGCGATGACGACGCCTAAGATAGTTGCGATATCCACTGGTCGATTCCCTCACTACCGCTTCCGGATACAGCGCATCGCTCTCCCCAGAATGGTGGGCTTGCGTCGTTCGGAAGCACTCTGATAGCGTGCGGACGAGTCACAATTGTCTTGCATGGAGGTGCTCTTGTTGGGTCCTGCCGATAGCTTGATGCTCGATGCCAAACAGGCCATTCTCGATGAGCAACATCGGAAGTTTCAGGTCCTGCAGAAGGAAGGGCGTTGGCCGGAAGCCATGCAACAGTTTCATGTCACCCTGCGTTGCGCCTCGGATGTGTTGACGGAGTCGATGCAGTTGCTGGAGAGGGTCCTTGACGCCCGAAGCCGTCGCGGACCCTCCCAACCACCCTCGTCCGACCCCCAGAGTTCCTAACGCACACCTGGATGATCGCAACGTCTCTGCCACACCCCAGTCATCCGATCTGGCAACTGTTTAGGCTGCTTCCCGGGCCAAGAGCAGCCGGCTCAGATCCACCAGAATGAGGAGGCGGTCATCGATCCGCCCTACACCCTGGGTGAATTCAGCACCGGCCATTGTGCCGACCGAAGGCGGCGGCTCAATCGCGCTTCTCGGCACTCGCAACACTTCTTCCACTGAATCCACAATCAACCCGACCAGTCGTGCCTGCACCGAGACCACCACGATACGCGTCTGGGTGGTCTGCTGGGCTCCACTCAAACCAAAGAGTTTTCTGAGGTCCAGTACCGGAATGATGCGCCCCCGCAGATTGATGACTCCCTCCACATAGGGAGGCGTCTTGGGGACTCGTGTGACCTCCACGATCCGGTTGATCTCCTGTACACTCAGGACATCCACCGCAAACTCTTCGCTACCGATCAGGCAAATCACGAACTGCAACAGATCGTCACCGGTCTTTTCCTCCAGACGGTCCGCAGAACTTCCTGCGGCCGCCTGGTGGTGAGATTGCACTTGTTGTTCAGTCGCACTCATGCTGGGCTCCTTCTCGTGGTTGCTGCTTAGAGCTTGAATCCACCCACGATCCCCTGCAGTTCGACCGCCAACTGGCTCAGGTCCTGACTGGCCTTCGCCGACTCATGCGCGCCGGACGACGACTCTTTGGTGACCTTGGCCACGTTCTCGATGTCGCTTGCGATCTGTTGCGTCGCGACCGATTGTTGTTCCGACGCCACGGCAATCTGCCGGATCATATCGGCGCTCTCAGAAACCATGCGCACGATCTGCGACAGTGCTTCACCGGTCTTATTGACCAGATCCACACCAGCCGTGACTTTCTGCGTGCCCTGCTGCATCGAGTCCACGGCTCCCCGTGTATCATGCTGAATCTGCCGGATCATATCGCCGATTTCTTTTGTGGCTTTGGTCGTCCGTTCGGCGAGTTTCCGGACCTCATCGGCTACCACGGCGAATCCCCGACCCTGTTCACCGGCTCGTGCCGCTTCGATCGCGGCGTTCAAGGCCAGCAAATTGGTCTGGTCGGCGATGTCTTCGATCGTTCGCACGATCTCGCCGATCTGGTCGGACGATTTGCCGAGATCGGAGATGATGGTCGCGGAGTTCGACACGGCTTCAGAAAGTTGTTGCATGCCGGAGATGGTGCTCGAGACCACCGTTCCGCCTTCTTGAGCGGTCTTGACGGTATCTTGCGCCAGACTGGCTGCTTTGCCGGAGTTCTGCGCCACCTGTCCCACGGTCGCATTCATCTCTTCCACCGCAGCGGCAGTTTGAGAAGCGCGCGAGGTCAAAGTGTCGGTACCCTTCGAAATTTCCTCAGCAGTCGCTGACAGTTCCACGGAGGCGGACGCCACTTTGTCCGTCACGTGGGCGACCTTCTTAATCATCTGTTGAAGTTTTTCGATAAATTCGTTGAAGTATTTACCCATGTGCGCGATTTCATCGTGACCTTCGGCCGGTACACGTTTGGTGAGATCGCCCTCACCCTTGGCAATGTCACGCGAAATGTCGCTCATCTTGGCCAGCGGTTGCAGGACAATGGTGCGCAGCAGGAAGTACGTGATCACCAGAATGACCATGACAATTGCGGCCATCAGTCCGCCGGTTTGCCACATCGACTTATTCGCCAGCGCGATGGCAGAGTTCATCGGAACCCCCACACTCAACATACCGAGTGTGTCACCAACTTGATTGCTCGTGTGACAGCTGAGGCAAGCCGCAGTCGTTGCCTTATCGACGATCGCACGTCGAAAGGTCGGTATTCCGTTCACGTCATCTCGACGAGAGTAACTTTCTGCTCCTCCCATAATCGCTCTGATCGCTTCGTTCTCGAAGTTGTCTTTTGGGGAGTTCGCGGGGTTCATAGGGTTCTGACTCACCAGCCTGGCACTGTAAATTCCAGTCTTGCTGGCCTCTTCGCCCATTTCCCGAACTGCCGTAGCCGGAATTGGAATCGCATCCGGGTTGCCGGCATGGTCCTTGAGGACTTGGATTTCAGAGCCGGCCTTGGACTTCTTGATCTTGGCCGCATAGTTCGATGCGATATAGGCTCTCCCGATCAAAATTTGTTGCGACAATGCCTGGATACGTGCTCCCAAGAGCGTATCGATCTTCGACTCTTCCTGTTGATAGAGCACAAACAATCCAATGAGGATCGATACAAGTGCCGCCATTGAAATAGACAGAATAAATTTAGGTCCGATAGTCATACTCTTCATCATGCTCCCCATAACGCCTCCTACCTCCTCACGTGTGCACGGTTAAACTGAGGATCCTACTCACACCATATTCATGATTTCGCCGACCACTTTTGACAACGAAATCACTTTCTCTGCACATCCGGCCTCGACGACGGCTTTCGGCATGCCGTACACGACACTCGATGCCTCGTCCTGTGCCACGGTCCGACCCTTCGCGGCTTTGACAGCTTTCATTCCCTCCAGTCCGTCATGACCCATTCCCGTCAGGATCACGCCGATCGTCCGTTCGCCATACAGCGCCGCCACCGATTTCAACATGATGTCGACCGACGGGGCATGGGGATGGTTTTCCACGTTCGGCGATAACTTGACGACGGAACTCGTAATCGATTTCTTGACGATGCGGAACTGCATCCCCCCAGGAGCGACCAGGACGCGGCCGGGCCTGACTTCATCGCCGTCCACGGCTTCCCGCACATCCAAGGGGCACATGTTGTTCAGTCGCTCGGCGAAGGGCTTGGTAAACGATTTCGGCATGTGTTGGACGATGACGATGCCCGCCGGAAAATCTGCTGGAATGGTCGGAATGATTTCGAACAGGGCTTGCGGACCTCCCGTCGAGCAGCCGATGGCAACGAGCTTGCTACCGCGAGTCACGGTCACCGATTGGCTGCTTAATGCTTTGGCTGGTATAACGCCCGGCTTCACGCTGCCCGCTGTTGGCATCTTCCTCAGTTTCGCGCCGGCATGTCTGGCGGCCAATACCTTGGAGATCAACTGCTGTTGAATGTCCGCAATCTTGGACACCACGCCGTCCAGCTGCTTCGGCACAAAATCAATTGCGCCCCATTCCAGCGCCTGCAGGGTTTCCTGTGCGCCTTCCACCGTGATGGAACTGACCATGATGACCGGCACGGGGAACTTCGACATGATCTGTTGCAAGGCCTGCAGTCCCGTCATCCCCGGCATTTCCACATCCATCGTGACGACATCCGGCTTTAATTGCTGGACCTGCTGAACCGCTTCCTCACCGTTTCGCGCCACACCCACCACGTGAATCTGTTTTCCTTCTTCGAGCATGGTCGTCAGGCTTTTTCGCATGAAGGCGGAGTCGTCCACGACCAGGACTCGAACCGGGTCCGTTACGTGCTGTGTCTGAGGTCGTAGAAGTGACATAGTCTCTAGGCGATACATCGGCCGTCTGGTCCGAAAGCTTGAGTGTGGTTTCGGATCAGCGTCAGCCCTTGAATCGAGTGCTTATGCAGCCTTCTGTGTTTGTTGGTTGGACTCCTCGATATGAAATGCGAGTTTCTCTCCCAACATCTTGGCGTCGAATTTGGTGATGTAGTCGGTCGCTCCGACGGCCCGTCCCTTTTCCATGTTGCAGGCTCCGGTCAGAGAGGAGTGCAACATGACAGGCAGGTGCGCCAGCCTCGGGTCGGCACGAATGTGTTTCGTCAATGTGAATCCGTCCATTTCCGGCATCTCGATATCGCTCATGATGCATTGGATTTGATCCACCCGCTCCTTGCCCTCCGCCGTCGCTTGATTGGCCAGTGCCTGCAGTTTTGACCAGGCTTCGCCCCCGGTGGTCGCCATGATGTACGACATTTCGAGGCGTTCCAACGCCTTGCGAATCTGCATTCGGGCCACGGAGGAATCGTCGGCAAACAACATGCATTTTGACTTCAATGTCGGGGCCGCGATCATGCCGGCAAACACCTCATCGTCCGAGCGCGGGCAAATGTCGTTCAGCACTTTCTCCACGTCGAGAATCAGGACCATACGGCCATCCTCAAGCATCGTCACAGCTGTGACCGCCCCCTTGTTGTTCTCCCTGACGATCGCGGGCGGAGTCTTAATCGCGGACCAGGAAAAACGGATGATTCGATCGACTCCGGCGACGAGAAACCCCTGAAGACTACCGTTGTATTCGGAGACAATCAGGTAGGGATGTGTGCCTGCCGGGCCTCCCGGGTGACCTTCGTTTTCCGTTCCCAACCCCAAGCTTCGTTTCAGCCCCACAACAGGGACCATGATCCCGCGAATATTGGCCATGCCGACGATGCGGCTGTCCGCTTCCGGAATCTGCGTGAGCTCCGGCAGTTTCATCACCTCGCGAACTTTGAAGACGTTAATCCCGAAAATTTCGTTGGTTCCAAGTTTAAACAACAGCAGTTCCATCTGATTGGCCCCGGCCAATCGAGTCCGAGCATCGATTTCATTAATGAGAGTCGACATACTTCCTCCGATCTCGCGCGTCGCTGTTCATCCGTCGCATGACAGTATCCGGGCAAATGATGCTGATCTGAGCCTGCTGGTTCGTCGCGGGTGGCCCTCAGGCGGTCACTCCGGAGTTGTGCCAGGCCTGGGCGTTCTGAACCAGTTCTGAGGTGTCCAGAATCAACACGACCTTACCTTCACCGGTAATGGTCGCGCCCGACACGCCTTTGACGGTTTCCAGATAATCCCAGATCGACTTAATGACCACTTCTTCCTGTGAGCGCAGTTCGTCCACCACCACTCCAACCCGGCGATCGCCCAAGGCGGCGACCACCACATAGAAGCGCTCCCGCTCGTTATCCGTCGGGATGTCGAACTCCTGGGCCAGGCGGATCAGGGGCAAGACTCGATCGCGCAGGTGAAGCACTTCTCGACCGTTGATCGTTTTAATGTCCGACCGTGAGATCCGGACCGCTTCGATCACGGTACTCAGCGGAATGGCGAAGATCGAGCGTTCGACTTCCACCATGAGCGCCTGAATGATCGCGATGGTCAGCGGCAACTTGATGATGATCTGGCTGCCTTTGCCGGGCTCGGATTCCAGATCCACACTGCCGTTGATTTTTCGAATGTTGGTACGGACGACGTCCATGCCCACACCTCGACCGGACACATCGGTCACCTTTTCGGCCGTGCTGAATCCGGGAAGGAAAATGAGATTCAGGATTTCGCGATGTTC
>JBEIQG010000068.1:0-15792 GCA_040376625.1 Nitrospira sp.
CACGAACCGACGGGAAGAAACGCATAGAACAACCACTCATGCGGCAGCGACCACACGGCACCGGCTAAGGGGATCGTTTCGGTAAAACCATTCACGGATGCCATCCCGGAGATTGTAAATGTGGGCCAACTCACGATAGGGAGAGACAATGAGGTGATCGGTTCCTGCATACTAAATCCCTTGCGACAGAACGACACGCTTACCACGCTCCGGAAGCAGCGTCGCAGTGCCAGTGCGAGCAAGACGACGGCAACGGCAGGCCACAGGCTGGTGGCATCCATGTCCATCGGATGAGACCATAGGGTGTCGTAATTGTCAGATCTTTTCACCACCTTCACCGGCGTACGGCTTCCGACTACGCAAGTCCGGCTCACGGGTTTTCCCCGACCACCATCCGGCCATCAAGCCTCTCCCCATAGCACTCCGTTGATTGCCGGAGTGGTCCTGCGGTACCCTAGCTCCTTATTGATCTCAGGTTGAGGGCGAACAGCCGCTCACCGATTGCACACAGCTGGGCGCTGACGCTCAGGTCAACAAAGGAGTCCTCACGCATGGCCGGTTTCCCGATCGAAGTCGCAACCCGCATTAAGACCCTGCCTCCCTACTTGTTCGCCGCCATCGACAAGATGAAACAGGAAGCACTCGCGCGGGGAGTCGATATCATCAACCTCGGTATCGGTGATCCAGATCTTCCTACCCCCATGCCGATCATCGACAGCCTGGCCCAAGCCGCAAAGAACCCGAAGCATCACCAATATCCCTCTTATGAAGGCATGCTTTCGTTTCGTAAGGCCGTCGCAGATTGGTACAAGCGGCGCTTCAATGTAGCGCTCGATCCCGTGGATGAGGTGCTCACCCTGATCGGATCGAAGGAAGGGATCGGCCATGTCCATCTGGCCTTTGTTGACCCGGGGGACCTCGTCCTTGTGCCCAGCCCCGGGTATCCGGTCTATCCGGTGGGAACAAGCTTTTGCGGCGGCGTCTCCCACATTATGCCGCTGACAAAGGCCAACGGCTTCCTGCCCGACCTCAATGCCATCCCGAAGGATGTGGCGAAGAAAGCGAAACTGATGTGGTTGAATTCGCCGAACAATCCCACCTCGGTCATCATGAGCAAGGACTACTTCAAGCGCGTGGTGGAATTTGCACAGGAGAACCAGGTGATCGTTTGTCACGATGCGGCCTACTCCGAGATTTATTATGACGGCAAGCGTCCGGCGAGTTTTCTCGAAGTGGACGGGGCAAAAGACGTCGGCGTGGAATTCCACTCTCTCTCCAAGACGTACAACATGACCGGATGGAGAATTGGATTCGCCGTCGGGAATAAGAGCGTGCTGGCCGGACTGGGCCGCGTGAAAAGCCAGCTAGACTCAGGCGTATTCGAGGCTGTGCAAGCAGCGGGAATCACCGCGCTCGGGCTGGACGATTCGGTGACCGATGGATTGCGCAAAATTTACCAGGAACGGCGCGACACTCTCGTGCCGGGGCTGAAGAAACTCGGCCTGGAAGTCGATCCACCCCCGGCTGCGTTCTATATTTGGGTGACGGTGCCAAAAGGCTACACCTCTGCCTCCTTCACCGCACATCTCCTGGAGAAAGCCGGTATCGTCACGACACCCGGAAACGGGTTCGGATCCCCTGGTGAAGGCTATATTCGCATGACGGTATGCACGACCAAGGAACGGCTGGCGGAAGCAGTCGAGCGAATCAAGAAGACAGGATTCTAAAAGCGACGTCATTCGTCACGTGTCAGGGAGCGGTCTTGGGCAGGCAACTCTTCCCCTACTCGTGAAACGGGTGACGATTGATTGGTGACGAGGCTCCGTGGCCACTGCATTCATTGGTTTCGGCTCTAACCTGGGAAACCGGACCGACTTTTGTGACCGGGCCGTGACACTGCTCGGCCTGCTTCCCCATTCACGGTTGGAGGCGGTGTCATCGCTCTACGAAACCGAACCGCTCGAGGACGGGGCAGCCCCCGGTCCTTCCTGGTTTCTTAATGGTGTGGTGCAGATCGAAACGAACATCGCCCCGAAGAGTCTGTTGGAAATTTGCCGAGAGATCGAACGGGCACTGGGGCGCGATCAAGACAACCGCAAGGGGCCTCGCACCCTGGATCTCGATATACTGTTGTATGACGACTGCATTCTGGCCGAGCCGGTCCTGACCCTCCCGCATCCCCGTTTGCATCAACGACGATTTGTGCTCACCCCGCTGGTCGAACTCGATCCCGAGCGTCGCCATCCTGTGCTCGGACAAAGCCTGCGCAATCTCTTATCGCAACTCACTGATCCGTCGATCGTTCGCCTGCTCGATCCTCAACCGAACTCCCGCTATGGATCACGTCCAAGCTGCAGCGCACCTCCGACAGCAGAGCCACAGGCGTGAAGATCATACGCACGACGTCGGCCATGGCCGACTGGAGCCGCCGGCTTCACCGCGAAGGCGTCACGATCGGCTTTGTGCCGACAATGGGAGCCCTGCACGAAGGGCACCGCGCCTTGATCCGTGCCGCCCGACTGGCCTGCGACGCTGTTGTGGTGAGCATCTTTGTGAACCCGACACAATTCGGGCCGACGGAGGATCTGTCAAAGTATCCTCGCCAGCCTCAGCTCGATCGGGCCCTTTGCAGAAAGGAAGGTGTGGATGTCATCTTCGCCCCCACTGTCAAGACGATGTATCCGGCCGGCACTCAAACGATGGTCACCGTCCCGGGGATAGCTCGGCGCTGGGAAGGGGAAGCGCGACCGCACCATTTTCAAGGCGTGGCGACGGTCGTCACCAAATTGCTGTCCCTCGTGCAGCCCGACAAGACGTGGTTCGGACAAAAAGACTATCAGCAAGCCGCCCTGGTGCAACAACTCGTGAAGGATCTCAACTTGCCCGGGCTTCCGCTTGTTCATCCCACCGTGCGCGAGGCCGACGGGCTGGCACTGAGTTCGCGCAATGTATACCTGTCGAGTTCAGAGCGGCAGGCGGCTCCTGTGCTCTCTCGCGCACTCAAGGCCGGCATCGCGGCAATTCGCGCAGGAGAACGGTCTGGTGCGCGCATCCGGCGCCACATGCTGCGCATGGCCGCGAGAGAGCCTCTCGCCGCTGTGGAATACCTGGCGGTCTGTGATCCTGCGACGCTCGAGCCGCTTTCTCTGCTCGACCGTCACGCTGTCCTACTCGGGGCAATCCGCATCGGGAAGGTACGCCTCATCGACAATGTACTGACGTCGTTCCGCCGAAAGTCCTAACATCGACACTTCACGCGCTTGCCCTCACCGGAAGGAGTCGGCAATCACGAGAATGCCTCGAAATGGAACCTGTGGTTGTTATGCACTGACCCGGGGAGGCGCTTGTTGATGTGCGAGGAGTTCGAGAACCAGCTGCCCCATCCGCTGCTTGTCCTCAGGCTCGAACTCCAAGAACTTCACCCCGATCGACAGCGGCTGGATAGAGCAAACCATCGCGGCGTCGACGTGGATATCAGGCTGACCGTCAGGAGCATGCACGACCAGCTTCACGAAGGCACCCCGCGGGAGCGAGGCAGAAGCCTGCAAAGTACACCCGCCCATCGAAATATCGGTGATGACCCCCCCAACCGCCGGCTGGTCCAGGATCAGCGACGCGGCAAAGTTCGCCCGCAATCGTCTGTATTCACGCCGATCAAACTCTTGGGAGGTCTGCCGGTTACCCGGCCGACGAGCCTGGAAACGAGCCGTGCAGAGCTGACAGCGAACTTGAAAGATGGAGAGGCGGTTCAATGTCTTCTCCATCAGATTCGTCCCGGAAATCACTCTGACACAGGGCGTGCCGCACGCCGGACAATACAGCTCTTTCATGCTACGACTCTCACTCCTGCGTTCCTCTGTCCACCTGCGATCTGCCGGCCAAATCCGCAGACAATTGCACCGCAAGCAACGGTTCCACCTGGGCCGGCGAATAGGTCGGCGGCTTGACCCACTTACCATCGGCTCGCTTGTAACCTCCGACTTTGCTCAAGTTTGACCGATGTACCTCACGAAATACCGGGTCCATATCCAATCCATAGGACACGGCCGTGCCATAAACCACATACAACAGATCCGCCAACTCCTTGGCTACTCCGGCGAGATTCCGGGCAACCATGGCCTCCTGCAGCTCCTCAAATTCTTCTTGAATGAGACGTACCCGAAGCTGTTGGGTCGCTTCCTCAGGAAGAGAAGGCCGGTCGCTCACGGCAATATCAAACTTGCGGTGAAACTCTTCCACCATTGCCTGTGGATCCATCATCCTAACGCCCCTCCACTCTCTGCCGCAAATGCAACTCCCGTCCTTGGTTCGATGCCGGAGGTTTGCAGCAACGCAATGTCCTTATCAGATGATATCCCGAGGTCTTTGAATTTTCTAGCTGCCGGCAGCACGCGAGACTCCAAAGATCCGACCGCCTTGTTGTAGGCCCCCACACTCTTCCCGAGCGCCTGGCCGATCTCGTTCAGATGATCGGTGAGAACGGCCATCCGTTCGTACAATTCCTTCCCCAGTCGTCCCGCCTGCTCAGCATGTTCGTTCAGCTGTTCCTGCTTCCAGCCGTAGGCCACGGCGCGCAACAGCGCCATCAGCGTCGTCGGCGTCGCGAGCACCACCCCTTGCGCAAAACCGTCTTCGATCAGCGTCGGATCCTGCTCCAATGCGGCACCGAGAAACTGCTCCCCCGGCAGAAAAAGGACGACGAATTCAGGCGTCTGTCCAAACTGCGTCCAGTAGGCCTTGAGGCTGAGCGCATTCATCCTTGTCCGCACCTGACCGGCATGGCGGACCAAATGCGCCTGACGTTGCCGGTCATCCTCCGCCTCATACGCATCAAGATAGGCGGCTAGGACGGTCTTGGCATCCACCACAATCTGCCTGCCACCCGGCAGGTACACGACCAGGTCCGGACGGACAAGGCCTTCCAAGCCCCCGATCGTATCCTGCTCCACAAAGTCGCAATGGGCGACCATCCCCGCAAGTTCAGCGACGCGACGTAGCGTCATCTCACCCCATCGCCCGCGCACGGACGGAGCCCGCAATGCCTTGACCAGGTTGCCGGTTTCCTGTTGGAGCCGCTGGTGTGATTCAGCCATGAATCTCAATTGCTGGTCGAGGCCTCCATATTCCCGCTGCCGAATCTGTTCAGCCTGCTGTAGCTGGTCTTGATATCGCTGAAGCGATTCTTCCAAGGGTTTGACAAGTTCACCGATGGCTTGCTGCCGCTGCGACAACTCGCCTTTTGCCTCCGCCTGCAAGGTGGCAAACGACGTGCGCGCGAGGTTTAAGAACGCCTCATTGTTCCGCTTTAGTGCCTGCCCAGACAGGGCCTCGAATGAGTCGTGGAGTTCTTGCCGTGCCTGCGCCAACAGCACCTTCTGGTCCTCCAAGCTACGGGCAGCCTCTTCCATGCGGGTTTCGGATTTGATCCGGCCCTGCTGCGACTCGGCGAGCGCCTCGCGCAGCTGATCCATTTCCGACTGTTGATCATCCACTCGCTGCTGCAGTGAAGCCGCCAAGGCATCGGCGCGCTGCGCGCGCTCTCCGCTTTCAAGCAACCGGGCATGGTGGCGTGATTGAATACGAACGGTGACCCACCATCCGGCCACCAAAACGCCCATGGCAAGACCAACGGCGGTGCCGAACAAAAACGTTGGGGAATTGAGGTCGATCATGGCGCTTCCCTACGAATACACCGACTGACTGGAAATTCGTTCACCTGGCTGCTGTAGGGAAATCGCGTAGAGGGTACGAGAATCCGGGAGAAACGTCAAGAGACCACTCGACTGATGAGGCCTGTGGAACTTGCGATTTCGACCTGTTCGTTTTCGCGCAATTGACTGGTGGCATAGGGCACATTGACCAGGACCGGAAGGCCGTATTCACGAGCAATGATCGCCCCATGCGAGAGGGTTCCTCCCATTTCGGCGATGAGGCCGGCCGCCATTCCGAATAAGGGCACCATGCCGGGATCAATCACCGGGACAACAAGGATGTCTCCCGCCCGCACCCGTACCCAATCAGCCGTCGATCGAACAAGCCGAACCGGTCCCCTGGCAACCCCGGCACTGATGGCAATACCCCGTAAAACGCCTCCCTTTCCCAGATCGCTTGACTGGCCCTCCTCGACGGCCGCCACCCAATCACGAATGGTGTCAGGCACCTGCAGGGCCTTATTCTGACGCCGTTCGTCGCGGCGCGTAAGCACGAGGCTCTGCCAATCACGACTTGCGCTATCAATCAGTGCGATGCGTTCATCCAGCGTCAGATAAAACACATCTTCCCGCATGGCAAGGCTTCCGCGCTCCACCATCCGTTCACCGAGACGAAGTAACAGATGGCGGGCCGCCGTGGAGTAGTACATCAGATGATGACGATTTTCCTCTCGTAAGGCACAGAAGCGACTGAGCCTCTGATACCACCAACGAAAAACGAGCCAACGATGACGCCTCCACCCGAATCGCCGGCTGATCTCACTGAGCGCCTGCTCGCGACGCTGAACCTGACGGGAATGTATTTCTTGGGGTGGCACCGTCACGCCCGGGCGCACCTGTGCCCGCAACAGCGCCAGCACGGCATCAGGCTGGTCTGCAATCCGTGGGGACATGATGTCGGATTCTCCGACCGCACGATGCCCATACTCGGCCAGGTACTGATCAAACAGTCGCAAGAATTCCGTCCCCTGAATCGTGTCCCGATAACCACGCGCCGTCCACTCTTCCGATAAAAACCATCGTCGAACGGTTTCCTCTTGCTGTGCAGCTGCGACAAGCTCTGCCAACCGGACAATTTGGGAGGCACTGATGATGGTCCCTTGTCCCTGCAATGCCCCATTAAGCAACTCTCGCCAGTCTGACCCAAGCCAGCCCGGAAGCACCGTCCCCATGGCCTGAAGACTCTGCGCCACTCCGCCCGCGATGGCGAAGGTCACCTCATGATCGTCGAGCCACCGCCCTATGCTGTCGAGGGTTGCGGCCAGTTCCTGCACCGACAGATCTTGGATGCGATCGTAGTGGTAGCATTCCGCCATGGCCTTCATGGCGGCAAAGTTCTTCGGCCCCTGCTTCGCAGCCTTACGCCACTCACGCATCATGCCGACTCCGGCACGAACAAGCGCGAGCGCCCCGAGCGGCCGAACCGACGGCGTAAACATCAGGGCCTCACCACCCATCTGTTCGGTTAAGAACGCCGGATTCCCCCGCAGTTGCATGACCAAGGTGTAAAAGAGGGTCACGTTGAGATAGGGACGTCCATGGAGCACGCGAACCGACCTGAGCCCTTCGGGTACCGTGCAACCGAGTCTGCGATATGGGGTGACGATGTAGGCATCCATGAATCGCTCGAGAAACGACAGCCCTAACGGGCTAGGCAATTCCGGCAGGGTTTCTTTGAAATTGGCCCGCGTCCATTCACATTCGTCGTTGGTCAGAAAGGGCCAGGGCCGAACGGCAGTAATCGGGCGGGCCTGCACGACCCAGAATCCCTCTCCATCCCACACCCATTCGAGATCGACGGGGTGACGAAACGCGGTTTCAATCTGTTTTGACATCCGTGCCAGCTCAAACAATTGATTGTCTTCGAGACATGACCGCCGTTGTTCCATTTCGGGGATCAACTCTTCCTGCAGACCTTCCAGGGTAACAGTCAGCTTCTTCCGTTTGTGAGCAAGCATACGCCGTCGAACGCGGAACGGCCGGTGATCGTCATCGTATACCTCCACCACGTACTCATCCGGAGTTACCTCTCCATTGACCAAGGAGCAGGCCACCCCCGGCACGGCGTTAATCGACACCTGCGTGGTTCGACCCGTAACGGGATGGATCGAGTATGCAACACCCGCCGCCTGGGCGTTCAGCATGGGCTGAATGACAACTGCCATGGCCGGACAGGGCGAGCCGGCGCGAGACTGAAGCAAATACTGAAAGACACGTTCGTCCCACAATGAAATCCAGCAGTCGCGGATGGATTGCAGCACGGCCCCCAGGGGCACTCCCAGGGTCGTGCGGTACAAACCGGCGGCACTCATCTCCGCAGCATCTTCATTCGTAGCGGAGGACCGGACCGCCCACAAGGCCGAGGAATCGCCAGGCAGCCTTGTCAGTTGCGTTTCCACATCGGCCCGGAATCCTGTCGGCCAGGGCTGCTCCAACAAGAGCCGCTGAATTCGTGCCAGTTCCTCTGCCCGTTGCGCCGCAGACAAGCTGGGTAGGGTCGTCCAGAGTGCCGCCGCATCGGTACCAGCCTGATCCAGTGCGTCTTGATAGATGGCGCTCGTCACACACAACCCCTTGGGCACGGGAAAGCCGGCGGCGAGCAACTTCCCCAGGCCCGCAGCCTTGCCGCCGACAAGATAGAGCGCACTGCTCTCACCCAGAGAGAGAATGAACGGATCAGCCATAGAGGGGGATACTAGCTAGAGTGCGAGGAGGAGGTAAAGATCGTTCACATTGGTTCCGGTCGGACCAGTCACAATATGACCATGCAGTCTCTCGAAGAACGTATAGGCATCGTTGTCCTGAAGCGCACCGGACAGGTCCAGTTTGGAGAGTTTGGCTCGCGCAACCGTTCTGCCGTCTACCACCGCGCCGGCGACGGAAGTCGGCCCATCTGTGCCATCTGTGGCAAAACCTGCTACCCACACGTCAGGCAGACCGGCAATCTCCAGTGCCGCCGCCAAAGCAAACTCCTGAGCTCGGCCACCCGTTCCCTGTCCTCGAATCGTCACCGTGGGCTCCCCCCCGACTATGACACAGCAGGGACGAACCATCGGACGACCATGCACCGCGATCTCCCGAGCTATCGCACCGAAGAACTTAGCGAGTTCGCGCGCTTCTCCTGTAATGGTTGTGGACAAGACTAGCGTTCGTAGCCGCTGCCCCTTCGCGGTCTTGGCAACGGCATCCACCGCTGCGCGATTGTCGCCAATGATCAGATTGTTCACACGGCGAAAGAGTGCCGCGCCGGCCTTGGGAGTTTCAGGCAGGATCTTCTTAATGCCCGCCTCCAGATGACGGCGCACCGAAGCTGGAATCTTGCCGGTGACGTCGTATCGCTCCAAGATCATCCAGGCATCCTGAAATGTTGTGAGGTCAGGCGCGGTCGGGCCAGATCCAATCGTCCCGAGATCGTTCCCGATCACATCCGAGAGAATGACACTCGCTACGCGCGCGGAAGTCGCTGCGGCAAGCTGCCCGCCTTTCACGCAGGACAGATGCTTGCGCACGGCGTTCATCTCTTGAATGGTCGCCCCGGACCGCAACAGCAGCTTAGTCGTCAGTTGCTTGTCTTTGAGGGTAATCCCCGCAGCGGGGGAGGGAAGGAGACTCGAGGCACCACCGGACAAGAGGACAATCAGCAGGTCGTCCGATTTCAGCGTCCCGATTAACGCCATCATCGCACGGCTGGCCTGGAGCCCCGCCTCGTCCGGAACCGGATGCCCGGATTCCAGGATGCGAATCTTCTTCGTCGGGGCACCATGCCCGTATTTCACCACGACCAGTCCGTCGTCGATCCTCGCGCCCACCTGCCGCTCCAACGCCTGAGCCATGCGAGCCGACGCCTTGCCGGCCCCGACCACCACCAGTCGCTGCTGGGTGGCAAGAGGATAGCGCCGGGAACCGATGATGAGTTGCCCACGCCGGAAACGGACCTGACGACACACCGCCGCATAAGGATCGACGGCCTGCAGTCCCGCACCCAGCAGTTTTGAGAAGAGGGCGCGTGCCCTGGGCTGCGCGACTCCGACTTGTATCATGGGGCCCTATGGAAGTTTGTCTTGCTTGAAACAGCGATTCGGACAGGTCTGTCTCGGCACCTTAACCTGGTAGGTACCCTTTGGCAAGTAGTCCTTCGTGAATTCCGGATTCAACATCTTCAACTCAAGAAAATAGGTTCCATATTCCTCGGCAATAGCCGTGAGGCGGCGCTGCGGCTCCTTGATGGTAACCGTCACCGTTTCTGTTTCAAGCGGAGGATACAGATCCTTCTTGGTCAGGCCAAGATACTTCTCCGGCTGGGAATAGATTTCTTTCGCCGCAATAATGCGCGCCACATATCGCATGGTCTCTCGTGGACCGTGCATGCGCCAGTAGTCATTGATCTTCTGTTCCTTGATCAATTTCCGTACGCGGTCTTCACCGGCATTGTAGGACGCCATCGCCAAAAACCAATCTCCTTGATAGAAGTCCCGCAGATACCGTAGATACTTGATGGCGGCTTCGGTGGACATTTCGAGATTGCGGCGTTCATCCAGCCAGCGTTCGTTATGGAGTTTATACCGTCGCCCTGTGGAATTAATGAACTGCCAGGGACCTGATGCCTTGGCCCGCGAATAGGCGGCCGCGATACACTTGCTCTCGACCAGCAACATATACTTCAAGTCATCCGGCAATCCGGCCTCAGCCAGCTGTTTCTCAGCCGGCGCAAAACATCGCCCTGTCCGTTTCGCCAGAATGATGCTTTCACCTTGATCCTCGAGGAACTGATAGAATTCGTACTCGATCCGCTCACGCACCTGCCAGTTGTCCAATGGAATCGCTTGCCCGGCGAACGTCAACTTATCGGGCAGCTTGAAGGAGCTGAGGAAAAAGCGCTCTCCCTCCCGCTTGATTTCGGGAAGGATGACCAATCGGTCTTCAAGCTCAGGCACCAACTCCGACTCGCCCGTCGGCGCGACCGGCATCAGATCGGACTCCTGGGCGCTCCGACTCTCCTCCGGCTTAGCGCCGGCCGATGCGGCAGAATTCGATTCCGCCGATAGAACCGGCATGGCGAGCGACAGTCCGAACAGCATTGTGCCACACCCCAGAAATGCCTGAACACTCCGCGCTTTGTTCCACATGCCCCTGTTATCCTTTCGTCACGACTGATGGCTCATGCTAGCAACAAGCTCAACTGGGGACAAGCAACTCGTGCTTTTGGTACACTTCCCGCCTATGTCCACACTCTCCATCCTCAACCACGACATCGTCGCCTGCACGCGCTGCCCCCGGCTGGTGGCCTACCGAGAAGCGGTGGCCAGGGATAAACGACGTCAGTTTCGCGATTGGTCCTATTGGGGTAAGCCGGTCCCTGGATTCGGAGATTCAAACGCCAGGCTCTACATTTTAGGCCTCGCGCCTGCGGCGCATGGGGGGAATCGAACCGGACGCGTATTTACCGGAGATCGTAGTGGGGATTGGCTATATGAAGCGTTGCACCGGTTCGGCTTTGCCAATCAGGCGACATCCATTCATTCGAGCGACGGTCTCGCTCTCACCGACTGTTATATCGGCGCAACCATCCGCTGCGCGCCTCCGGCAAACAAGCCAGCACCTGATGAGTTCACGGCCTGCCGGCCATTCGTCTTGCGCGAACTAGGGCTATTGAAGAGAGTGCGTGTAGTCGTCACCTTAGGCAAGATTGCATTCGATCACTATCTAAAGGCGAGCCGTGATTTGGGACTAGCCCCTCCAAGTCCGCTCCCTCTGTTTGGGCACGGGGTCGTCTACCATTTACCATGGGGCGTGACCTTGATCGGCTCATACCACCCCAGCCAGCAAAACACGTTCACCGGCAAGTTGACTCGACAAATGTTCCACCGCATTTTTCTCAAGGCCCAGCAGAACCTGGCCGAAGCACCATTGATGAGCGATTAGTCGCTTCGCAGTCTATTTCTTTCCCATTGCATCCCAATCGGCCAGAAACTTCTTCAGCCCACTATCAGTCAGCGGATGCTTCACAAGCTGCTGAAACACGGCGTAAGGCATCGTGCAAATATGCCCGCCAGCCAACGCTGCTTCGACGACGTGTTGCGGGTGGCGGACGCTCGCGACGAGGACCTGCGTTTTATAATCGTAGTTCTTATAGATCGTAACAATCTGCCGAATCAGTGCCATTCCATCAGAACTCACGTCGTCGAGACGGCCGATAAATGGCGATACACACCACGCGCCCGCCTTCGCAGCCAACAAGGCCTGCGTCGGGGAGAAGCACAAGGTGACATTCACACGAATCCCCTCTGCTGCAAGTTTCTTTGTGGCCCGAAGGCCTTCCGGGATCAGGGGAACCTTTACCACAATATTCTTATGAACCTTGGCCAAGTCTCGCCCTTCTTTGATCATGGCCTCGGATTCTACACCAACAACCTCTGCACTGATCGGCCCATCGACCATCTTACAGATTTCGAGAAGCATCTCTTTGAAACTACGCCCCTCCTTGGCGACAAGAGAAGGATTAGTTGTCACACCATCGATAAGGCCCAGATTGGCACCTTCTTGGATTTCTTTCACATTGGCCGTATCAAGATAGATTTGCATTTCAAGATCCTTTCCTCGCTCTGAACATTCGGGCCCACTTTTCCTCAGGTTATTGTAGAAGCAACTCGATACCAAGGCAATAAGTCAAGGTGGTGGTGGTAGACTTGTTTGACAGATGAGAATAGTGAACGCTAGGATTTTTCCGTAACGGGTAATTATTTGGTGCTTCGAACCCCCCTATTTAGAAGGAACACCAGTATGCGTAAATCAGCCTGGCTTCTAGCGATCGCCCTCCTGACCGGAGCCTGCAGTCACAATCCTTACTTAGATGCCTCTCTTACTCGCTATCAAGGGAAAGATCGCGCGTGGATTGAAAAGGAATTGGGCCCTCCCGATGCCAAGACGACACGATTTTTCGGCGGAGAGAAGTGGACCTACAATCGAATTGCGGGGGGGAAGGCAGGGCCGCCGTTATTTAATTTTAAAGCAAACGAATGTCAGTTGATCTTGTTCTTTAATAGGGACGAAATGGTTGCTGATTCTAGCTATTCTGGCTGCTAACTAGAAAGTTGCTTTTGAAATGTATTGGCACAACTACGACTACAGAAATAATAGGTCTGCCCCCCAATCTCCTCTCTCACCGCATCGCCACGAGGGATGAAGACCCGGCACACCGGGTCTTGAATCATTTGATTTCCTGGCGCCGCCCCTTCCTGCACGCCTACCGCCCCGCCGTCCTCTTTAATTTTTCTAATCGCCCTGCGAAGCAAGTAGTAAAGGAGCACCAGCAACCCGGAGATCAGCAATAGTCTATACATGGTAGTACATCCTGCCGGTGCCACTAAATATTAGGCCGTCGTACGTAACCGGACAAGGGTGGCAAGCCCTACCTCGCCATCTTACTAGCATGGAACAATCCCGTAAGGGGTAATCATAGGACCAAACGGCCCAGATACTTTTGCCTCCATAAGGGGCCTTTTCCCTTCCTTGTACAGTACTTCAGATGGATGGTTTATCCTACAGCGCAGTGCTATAAGCCATGCATGTATAAATGTGACAAATGCCGCGGAACAATGTTGCCGGAACGGGCGGTTGACCTGAATGCTGGTTTGGCGATCACAGTCCTTGCGTGTCTCAACTGTGGCCGAAGAAAAGCAGCTGACGCAGAACCGAGACCGATCACGTCACGACATTAACCCGTCGCAATGCCAAGACTTCTCAGGACGCTCACGCGCGTTGAGCTGAAGGGGGCTTATACTAGCTCCCTAGGGCCTTTTGTCCTTCCTGGACTTGATGCCTCTCTCATCGCAGCGTAATTCTCCGCTTTACCCTATAAGCCAATGTGTATGGCTAACTGCCAGGTCTGCCCAGCTATTACTATACATCCCCCTCGGCTTTACGTTTCTACATAAACAGGAGGCGATCGCACCAAGAACCGCCTCAGCCTCTTCTCAGGAGTTCAAAATCATTCCAGGTTCCTTGGAATGCACCGTGGGCTCCGGGGGATTTCTCATTTCAGGCTCAATACATCCAACATGTCATAAAGACCGGGTGGCTGCCTCACAACCCAACGGGCGGCACGAAGGGCTCCTCTGGCGAATGTGTCTCGGCTACTAGCCCGATGAGTGAGCTCAATTCGCTCCCCCATCGTTCCAAACATCACGGTATGATCGCCGACGATGTCCCCAGCTCGAATGGTCTGAATCCCGATTTCGCCCCTCTTGCGCTCACCTATAAGGCCCTTTCGCGCATAAACGCCGACTTGACCAAGGTCTCGATTCACTGCGCGAGCAAGGACCTCCGCCATTTTGAGCGCAGTACCACTCGGAGCATCCTTCTTAAGGCGATGGTGGGCTTCGATTACCTCAATATCGTAGTCGTCCCCAAGAGTCTTGGCCATTTCGGCGATCACCTTGTAAATCACATTAACCCCCACACTCATATTTGGGGAGAACACGCAAGGGATCTGCTTGCTCACGCTTCGGAGTTCATCCAACTCTGATGATGAAAACCCCGTCGTCCCAACCACAATGCCACGGCGGTGTTGAGCCACAATCCTCAAATGCCCAAGAGTCGCCGCAGGCGTCGTAAAATCTACCACGACCTCTCCACGCTCCATCAGACTGGAAAGATCGTCTACGATCGGCACGCCTGTTCGCCCACAACCAGCCACTTCTCCGGAGTCTTCACCTACAGCATGGTGTCCCTTGCCCTCCACGGCTCCTGTAAGGGTCAAGAATGCGGAATCTTTTACCAAGGACACGAGGCGAGAACCCATCCGTCCCGCGGCACCAGTAATAACAACCTTGATCATGGCAATAACCTTTACCAGCACCAGACCGACTACACCAGCCCGGCCTCTTTCATTACTTGCAGAAGTTTTTCTCTATGGTCGGTTCCCATTGCGCACAGCGGCAGCCGCAACTCGCGGTCGATCTTGCCCATCATATGCAGCGCTTCCTTCACGGGAATGGGGTTGGTTTCATAAAAGAGGGCCGTAAACAGCGGGTAGAGCCGATAGTGCATCGCCCGCGCATCATCAACTCGACCAGCCAAAAATGCATTGACCAACTCGGCCATATCACTGGGTACCAGATTGGCCGTCACCGTAATCACTCCCTTACCCCCCACCGCCATCATCGGCAGAGTCAACGCATCATCTCCTGCCAACACCGTCAGACGCTCTCCGCAGAGCTGTATGATTTCGGATGCCTGTTGAACCGAGCCGCTTCCTTCTTTAATGGCAACAATCGTTGGACACACCGTCAATCGTGAAATGGTGCTTGGCATCATATTTACGCCGGTTCGCCCGGGAATGTTATAGAGGACGAGCGGTAAATCGACTGCCTCCGCGACTGCCTTGTAGTGCAGAAACAGCCCTTCCTGCGTGGGCTTGTTGTAGTACGGGGTGATCAGCAGTGCGCCGTCGGCTCCCGCCGCTTTCGCGTGCTTGGTCAGAGCAATCGCCTCCTGAGTGCTATTTGATCCCGTGCCCGCGACCACCGGAACTCGCCGCCTGGCAACTTCGACCGTAAATGCCACCACACGATCGTGCTCGGCATGCGTCAACGTGGCAGATTCCCCGGTAGTGCCGCAGGGGACAATCCCTTGCGTACCGCTGGTAATCTGCCATTCGATGAGGTCTCCGAGGCACTTTTCATCGAGCTTACCGTTCTTAAACGGCGTCACAATGGCGACCAGAGATCCTCTGAACATAGGCGGCTCCATAAAGAAAACAGTGGTTACTGGGACCTAGGAAAGAAACGCCGGTATCTGCTCACCATTCACCAAGTCCTCGTAGCTCTCACGCGCTCGAATTATATGGATCTGTCCCTCATGAACCAGCACCTCCGCAACGCGAGGTCGCGAATTATAATTCGAAGACATGACAAACCCATAGGCGCCTGCACTCATCACGGCCATGAGATCTCCGGCATTCATTTCCGGCATCACCCGATCTTTTGCCAAAAAATCGCCGGACTCGCATACGGGCCCGACCACATCCACGGTCTGCTTCGCTCCGCGCGCAACGTTTTCGTAGACGGGCCGAATATCATGA
>JBEIQG010000003.1:0-47165 GCA_040376625.1 Nitrospira sp.
CAGGTGAATCCCCTCCTTCCTGACGATTCATTAATTCCGGATGAGATGTCCAACGGGAGACATTTTGTCCGCGTGATCGCAACCGGAGAAAACCTGGGTCACCGGACTGGCCTAAGCAGGATCCGCGCTACGTCAGTACGAAGCAGTACCGGCTTGACGAATTGGAAAACGGTCCGGCTCTTGCTTAAAGAGATAGGCGTAAACAAATTTCATACACGAGGGAGGCATCATGAGAGATACCATGCGCAGCAAGTATCCTTACATCGGGACCGGATTAGCGATCTGTTTCGGTTTCATCGGGATGTGGAGCGCTTATCCGCCATCGGCTGTCTCGGCTGAATCCGGACAGCAGACGCGTCATGGCGAAGGCGCTCAACTGCGTGACGATGCGAATAAACTCCTCCAAGGAAATCGCTCTGTCCTAGGGAGGGTGTTGGCGATCACCTCGGATCAGATCAAGATCGACATCGGGGAGGTGCAGCCCCGCTTCCTTCCGCTGAAGCAGGCCCAGCAAAAGGGATTCCCCGCTATCGCCGAAGGGGACGATGTGATTATCGTGCTGAATGCGGAAAATCTGTTGGTCGATTATCACCCTTTGGATGGAGAAGCCAGCGCGCATACGATTATTCGGGGAGAGATCGCGCAAAACCTGCCCGTCGGGCAGGAACACGTTGTCATTAAGTCCGCCGGCAAGGAACTGACTTTCACCATCCGTTCGCAGGCGCGGAGCAAGGTTGCTGCGATACCGGTGGGCGTGGCTGCTGTATTCCTGATTGACGAGACCAACCAGATTACAGATGTCGGGCTTTCCGGTCGGCAGACCGCCAAACAGGCCGATCGACAGCACGATTCCATGCCGCCGATCAAAGGCGCGCATAAACAAATAGAGGGAACCGTCACCAGCCCGCTCCGGGCCAATCACATTACCGTTCGGACGACCAATGGGTCGGACAAACCCTTTGAGGTACGCGAACTCCTTCACGATAAGATCGCCGGCTTGCGCAAAGGCGATGCCGTCATTCTGCTCGTGGACACAGACAATAAAGTAATCGATGTGGCGGTGCCCCCGTCGGGCCGGTGAGACGACCTGGCGCCGCGCGCTTAATCGCCGCCCTGCGCGGTTGCCGCGGCCGCCAGGCCATATTGACGGAGTTTGCGCAGCAACGTCTTGCGATGGATGCCTAGAATGACGGCCGAACGTCCTAAATCATGCTGATGCGAATCGAGCACCCGGATGATATGGTCCCGTTCAAGATCCTCCAATGTCACCCAGCCCTGAGCGCGTGCGATAGACTCCGGCCCGGCATTCTTGACCGCAGGAGGCAGATCCTCAGGACAGATCACCGCATGCGGACTCAAGGCCACGGCTCTCTCAATCGCATGTTCGAGTTCCCGAACATTCCCCGGCCACCAGTAGCGGCTCAACAATTCCATGGCCTCGGAGGAAATATCCTTTACGACCGGCGTTTTCAGAGCTCCGTACAGGTTGAGGAATCGTTGAGCCAATACGGGAATGTCTTCGGATCTCTCGCGCAAGGGCGGGATGTCGATCGTGACGACATTCATCCGGTAATAGAGATCCTCGCGAAACCTCCCGGCCCGCACCAGGGGCTCAAGAGGAAGTTTGGAGGCCGCAATGATCCGAACGTCCAGCGACGTCGATGCGCTGCTGCCGACCCGCCGGATTTCTTTTTCCTGGATGACCCGCAGCAACTTGCCTTGCAGGGCCGGGGACAAATCAGCGACCTCGTCCAGAAAACACGTTCCGGAATGCGCCTTTTCAAGAAGACCTTTGCGGGCGGCCACCGCTCCAGTGAACGATCCCCTTTCGTGACCAAACAATTCCGACTCGAGCAGACTGTCTGCAAGCGCACCCCCGTCGACGGTGACGAAAGGGCCGCCGCTCCGGGGGCCGCTCACGTGGATGGCCCGGGCAATGAGTTCCTTTCCCGTACCGCTTTCGCCTTGCAACAAAACAGTACTGTCGGTTTGTGCGACCCTGGCGATCGCTTTATACACCTGCACCATGCTCGGACTACTACCGACGAGATGGCCGAACGGGGAAGTATCTTCCGGCTGAAGATTTGAGGTTGCGGAACTCTCCGAAACAGGAGCCGTAGCTCCCAGTGCGCGCCTGGCGACGGCCCTTACTTCCTCGACAATAAATGGTTTGGTCAGATAATCGAAGGCACCGGCCTTCAGCCCTTCTACGGCAGTCCTAAGAGACCCGTTCGCTGTCATCAATACAACGGGCATGGTCGGGAAGCGGGTGCGCATTTCAGTGAGAAACGTCAGTCCGTCCACCTGAGGCAGTTGCAGATCCGTCAAAATCAGGTCGGCTGATCCCTGCTCGAAATATCGCCGCGCGGTTGTCGGGTCACGCGCGAATGCTACTTCGTAACCCTCATGGGACAGAATGTCGCGCAATTCCTGAGCGGCGTCAGTGTTGCTGTCGACAAGAAGAATTCGGGCATGTGACATGGTCATCTGTAAATGTCCCTGCAGAATCAATCAGGTCCGGTATAGAAATTGTACAGTACGCCCCGGAGGCCGCATCGTAACCTGGAAGAAACCCTGGCCGTCGATACGGCGGGACACCAAGGGGCTGAAGGCGGCCTGAAAGATCATCACCACGTAACGGCGAGGAATATCACGTGAACACCCCCACTCGTCTCCTGTCCGGCGTTCGCCATCCTTGCCTTGTCATCACATGCTTCATGGCGCTCCTCAGCGCGCTCATTGCTCCTGCCTCCATGGCAGAGATTCGTCAAAAACCAGAACCCATTCCACCTGCGCCGATCCCAGGGCCAAGTCCCAAACCGCTTCCACCGTCACCGATCCCGGCTCCTGCTCCAAAGCCAATTCCTCCTGCTCCTCCCCACTAACCCTGTTACTCCGGTCCAGTTGTCACGACAGCCGTTGGACAAGTTGTCCCGCGCGGGAAACCTTGTTCACCTCACCACTGGGCCATTGCCTTCCCCTCATGCTTCATCGCACCGTATTTCAAGGACTGTTCCCTTCGGCATACCCTTTGCTCAGCCTTCAGATTGAATTAGAACGGTTCACGAGCCGGCTAAACAACGAGCCATCCCCAGCCGGTCAGATGAAGCCATCACCAAAGGTACATTTTGCCGGTGGCCCCAGTGCAAGTCATACTGAGGGCTCGTACATATATGGCGTGAGGGGAATTTTCCATGACGAATTCAACGTCCGTGCATCAGGCTCTCGGAGCGGGCGGTCATGTAGTCGTTGGACTCCTGCCGACTGTGGACGCCGCCAGGCAGGCCCTTGAATCTCTTCGTTCGCATGGTATTTCCGACGAGCAGATAGGACTGGCCATGCGGCAAGCGGAAGAACCCCTGTCCACCGCCGCGACAGACCGGGCCTCACCCACGGCGGAGGAAGCCGCAAAGGGGGCGGTCGGAGGAGGCATCATCGGAGGACTGGCCGGATTGCTGACAGCTGCAGGCTTCGTGGCCATCCCCGGTCTGGCCCCCCTGCTGGCTGGTGGGACGCTTATCTCTTTGCTGGGAGCAACCGGTGCCTCCATCGTGGCAGCGAGCGGACTCGGAGCGGTCACCGGTGGCCTCGTCGGCGCGTTGATCAGTATCAATATCCCCGAAACCGCGGCTCTTCACTACGAACAGGCGGTGCATCGGGGCGATGTGCTCATCACTGTCAGAACCGACGGTGATCCCGAGAAGATTCAGAATCTGCTGGCATCCATAGGCGCCGATACCGACGTGCAATCGCGGTGATCACGGCCGAGAGCTGTGATGAGACGACTGTTCATCACGATCCGGCTCGTACCGGTTGTAATCAGGGGTTATTTCGACGGTGAATCATTCGTCAAATGCATCGGCCCGAAGAGGTGATGCGGCTCACAGGGCCGGTTACGATAACTCCCGTCGAACGGGAGTGACGCAATATCGTCCTCCGTTCATGATATTCAAGAGAACATCTCCTCGTCTGCTCAAACGATCTATTTCCAGAAAGACCTGATTCCATGTGAATGGGGAGCACACCTGCGCAAGGTCATCTAAATCCCACGAGGCCGCACCTTGCAAGGTCTCCGCGATCTGTTCTGTCACCGAGAATGACCGATTCTTCGATACGTTCCCTTCTGAAGTCGAAGTCCTATCGTTCCAGCTCATCCCCTCGACGCAAGCCGCGCAATCACCACCCCTCAGATTGAAATCAGACCATGATGTGTCAGTCATCTGCGGCATCTGCCCCGCGCTTCCGCCTTTCCCAAAATGCTGCATAGTGGACCTCCTTCGTCGCCTGCGGTCGTCTGCGATTTATGATGTCTGAGAAAAATATAAAAATTTCTACGCTCGACTCCCACTAGGCGAGTCCCTTGATTTTGTTTGCCCATCCCCGTTCGAACAGGGGAAGAGCCTAGTGGTGGCGAGGGCCGCATACCTGTACACATACAGTTGAATGAACCAGAGGTGTCGATGAGCCTCCTTCTACATGGATTACTCTTGACCATCGTTCTCGTACTTGGCTCCTGGCTCAACCCTTCGCAGGGGCGAACGGAAACCCAACGGGCTCAAGTCATCCGTTTTCTGGGGGTCACGCTCGCGGGAAAACCACAAGGAGCGGTCGGTGAATTACTGGTCGGGTGGGAACAACGGCCGGACAGTCATGGAATGATCGTAAGTTTTCTCGCCGGACGCGGATCCTTCAGCCCGGACACGGAGGCGGCGATTCTCTCTGCGATCGTTCGGGCCGCACACGCGGCGCAGATGCAAACAGACAGTTGGTCCGTGAGCGTGGCCGTCCACCAGCCTGTCGGTACAATTTATGGAGACAGTCTTTCTGGAATCGTCGGCCTCGCCATCGTGGCACTCTCCAAAGGCGATTTCATTCCTCCGGATAGAACGATGACCGGCACAATCACGCCGGATGGGTTGATCGGCCCGGTCACTGCCGTCCCCCTGAAAATCCAGGCCGCATATCTCCAACACCTCCGTCGCGTGGTCATCCCGGACACATTCGACGTGGCCGACGCCGATTGGTTCACTCCCTTTCTCATGCAGATTTCACCGACCCATACCGCGGCGGTGGCCTATCAGGCGCTGACGGACCATCCCTTTCTTACTGAGACATCAGAACCGGCGGCGCCCTGACCGTCGAAAAGACGAAGGCAGTGGGAACGGAATCGAACATGGTCGAAGGGAGACCGACATATCGGGAATCGCTTCAGATCGGCTGGGGACTATTGTGGCGGATGATCAGCGTCTTCCTTCTCCTCATGATTGCAGCCAACGGAAGTCTGCTCGGGCTTCTTCCCGAACTGACGAGGGCCAGTCCACCGCTTTGGATCACCCTCCTGCCGTTTGCGGCGGTCATGATCATCTGCACGTTCGCCGTCATGCCTGTGCTCGTGCAGATCGTTTTTCGAACCTCCTTCCGAGGGTTTCGCGTGCGGCTCATTCGCGACTGATTGATATGGAGACCTTGTCTTTCGCATTCGACTCCCGAGAGGTCACATGGTGCTTCGTACCCACGAAAGAACATCACTTTAAGGAGGACGTATGACGGCCCCACTGATGCTGATTATTGCAATGACTACGGTGACGCTTGTGCCCGGATCGGTGTCGACCTCGGCTGCTCAGGAAGCGGCAGGACAGAGTGCATCGAAACAACACAAAGGAGATATGAGTAAGGACGCTTCCTCTCGGTCGGCGCCTAAAGAAGGACAGATGAAGAAAAAGCGACGCTCGTCAGGCAAACAAATTATCGAGGAAACCACTACGGGAGACCAGCCCCCATCGGACCCTGCCCGCTCTCAAAGAGGCACAAACAAGTTCTCAGGCACCACCGCCGAGTTTGGCTCCGGGGGAGGTGGGGTGGCGGGGGCCACAGGGAAGTAGAGCAGAACGGGGACAGTCAAGTGAAATTTAAGTATGCGAGGGACGAGGAGCAGTCCTTAAACCGGTTCGTCTCCCGCAACAGGACGCGGATGAACCGGTCGTATCAATCCGGTATTTCTCCGGCTTGGTTTCAGGAATAACACCGTGGAGGAACGCGATGAAGGCATTGGTATATCACGGTCCGCGGGACGTGCGGATCACGCAGGTTCCGGATGCCACGATTCAGGAGTCGACTGATGTCCTCGTGAAAATTACGACGACGAATATCTGCGGATCCGACCTTCACATGTATGAAGGCAGGACCAATGTCGAGCCGGGTACAGTGTTGGGACACGAGAACCTCGGTCAAGTGATCGAAGTCGGCCGGGCGGTGAAGCGAGTGCGCGCCGGTGATATGGTCTGTCTGCCTTTCAACATCAGTTGCGGCTTCTGTAAAAATTGCGAAGCAGGATTCACCGGATTTTGTGTGACGATGAACCCCGGTGTCGCAGGCGCCGCCTACGGCTACGCCGGCATGGGGCCGTTTCCCGGTGGTCAGGCGGAATACCTCCGTGTGCCGCACGGAGACTTCAATTGCCTGGTGCTTCCGGAGGATGCGCCGGAGCGGGAAGCCGATTATGTGATGTTGGCGGACATTTTCCCGACCGGTTACGAATCTACCGAGCTCGCCGGCGTGCAACCGGGTGAGAGTGTCGTAGTTTACGGAGCCGGCCCGGTGGGGCTGATGGCAGCTTATTCCGCCGGTATCAAAGGTGCCGGCAAGGTCATGGTGGTGGACAGGCTCCCGGACCGTCTTGGCCTGGCCGAATCCATCGGTGCCATTCCGATCAACGACTCGGAAGGCTCGCCGGTTGAACAGATCCTGGAATTGACCGATGGGGAAGGCGCAGATAGGGGCTGCGAATGTGTCGGCTATCAAGCACACGACTCCGAGGGCAATGAACAACCGAACCTCACGATGAACAATCTGGTGCGCTCGGTACGGCCGACAGGGGGAATCGGCGTCATCGGCGTCTTTGTGCCGGAGGATCCGGGGTCAGCGGATCGTTTGGAACAAAAGGGCCAGATCGCATTCGATCTAGGCCTCTTTTTCTCAAAGGGATTGAAGATGGGATCGGGGCAAGCCAACGTCAAAAAGTATAACCGGCACCTCTGCAATTTAATCCACGAGGGGAAAGCCAAACCGTCGTTTCTCGTCTCGCATCAGTTGTCTCTGAATGAAGCCCCGGAAGCCTATCAGCACTTCGATTCGCGCAAACGCGGCTGGACGAAAGTGCTCCTGCGACCGGCCGTCTGACCCGGCCGCTGGTGGCTCCTGCGCGAGCAGAACAGGAGTCGAAGTCCATCTTCGAAAAGGCGATCAGAATCTAATCGCGATCCGGCTTTGACCGGACACCGGATCGAGCGTGGTCGCCATTTCTCGAACTTTTCGCTCCACCACCGGCTCGATGCGCTCCCTGAGAATGTCTTCACAGGATACAAACATGGCTTCATACACTTGACGGAGCAATGCACAGCCCTCTTCGGATCGGGCCAATCTCATTTCAGCGGGAATGGATCCCTGCCTCGTAAGGGTCACATCAATTTCATTCTGGGACATGTGCGCCTGGGCATGCGCATAGTTCAACTTCATGAACTCGGTGTGGAAGTTCAAGATTGCCAGCGTCACGGCATATTTGATGTCGGCCTTATTGGCTCCATTCCCTATCATAATTGTTCCTTTAATGCCCGATGATCGGTTACCTTCCCCTGTCCAAGCATCCTCGATCTTGCATGTAAATCGGCACGATAAACGGTTTGACGCGGAAGAGAGGCATGGGCCCACGCGATTGACGTATGGGCGTAGAAACCGAGAGTGTCGGGGTGCGCGCGTGACCGCGCACCCCGAGGCGTCCGGCCTTTTTAGTACGCCTTGCTGTAAGCGGCCTCTCCGTCGTGGGTCCACAGCTTTTGTGCCGCCGACCACCACCAGCCTTTCCTGCTTAAGTTCGCCAAGAATGCGTCGACATTGGAATCCTGCACATCTTGCGTAGCCATAAACCGACAACGATACCAATTCACCATCATCAGGTCGGGGCTGACGAACCCGGGCCAGACTTTTGTTCCGCGATTCGAGATGAACTCGCATTTGAACGGGCCGAATTCTCCGTCCTGGAAGCTCGGAATACCATTCTCGGTGATGATGTACATATCCACGCCCACGAGCCGGATCTCCTTTTTCTTCCTTGCCGATTTGGCGACTTCCGAAAACGTCGTTGCCATGTGCGACTTCCCCCTTCGCTATTAGGTTGTGGAATCTCACTTACCTGCATGCATTTTTTCGACGATCGCCTGGGCATATTCGTCGGTGGTCGCTGTGCCTCCCACATCGTATGTGACGTGTTTGCGTTCATCCAAGACGGCGAACATGGCCTTTTCGATACGGTCTGCCGCCGCCGTCTCTTTCAACCACCGTAGCATCATGATTCCCGATACCAGCACCGCTGACGGATTCACCTTCTTCATCCCCGCGTATTTGGGCGCGGACCCGTGAACCGCCTCGAAGATGGAACAGTTATCGCCGATGTTGGCGCCCGGAGCGAATCCCAATCCCCCCACGAGTCCCGCGCACAAATCCGTGAGAATATCGCCATATAAATTCGGCAGCACCAGACAGTCGAATTGGGCCGGATTCCTTACCAACTGCATACAGCAATTATCGACAATAACGTCTCCGATCTCGATTTCGGGATATTTTTTCGCCGCTTCCCTGAATGCCTCCAAAAAGAGACCATCCGTCATCTTCATAATGTTGGCTTTGTGCACGCAGTACACTTTCTTCCGGCCGTTGGCTCTCGCCCACTGAAAGGCAAAATCAGCGATACGGTAGGACCCCGGCCATGTGATGACTTTCAAACACTGGGCCACCTCGTCGGACACCATGTGCTCGATGGCCGCATAGGAATCCTCAGTGTTCTCACGAAAATTGATGATGTCGATCTTGTCCCATGGCCGCTTCAACACGGGAATCAGCTTGGCCGGACGGACGTTGGCGAACAAATCGAACACCTTGCGAAGCGTAACATTCGCGCTCTTGTGTCCCGTTCCGATCGGAGTGGTCGTCGGCCCTTTCAGGGCAACCTTGTTTTTTGCGATGTTCTTGATGGTCTTGTCCGGAAGCAAGGTACCATATTGTTCTAAACACCCTAATCCGATCTCCTCGTATTCCCATTTGATATCGACGCCGCTCGCATCGATCACTGACCTCACCGCTTCGCAAATCTCAGGACCTGTACCTTCTCCCGGAAGCATCGTGACCACATGTTGTGCCATCAAAGAACCTCCCTTAGGCAGCAAGGGTATCGGACCATCCGCTCCCCTTCATACGAGCGAAGTGAATGCAAATTAAATTCCAGAGTGAACTGCATGGTGCTGGCACACGATCGCGGACAATCGACCGTAGAGTCGAGGTTCCTGTGATACGGGTTCCTCGTGCAATGCAGCACAGCCATTCGGGATGGTGCAACCGCACACATTCGGCGGATCGCCGTGCACCGACGCTCACCACGAACAATGCCGAATCGACTGTGCAGCTAGGAGCGTGTAGGGAGTTCGGTCACAAACGTTTTGGCGAGCGGTCGGCAATAGCCTCCCAGCTGAGGCGATCCGGTCACGACCACGAGGCCCTGTGGACCGGCCGCCTGCAGAGCGCGTTTGAATGCGACATCAGGGTTCTCGACGATTTCCGCTGCCGCGGAGGAGAAGTTCCGCCATCGCTCCGCAATTGTCTGCGCATCGACGGCCAGCTCAACTGGGTAACTGGTAACGATGATTCGGTCCGCTCCCGAACCGGAAAAGGAGCGAAGCATGTGCTCCCACTGTTGCTCGCGGGAAAGGGAGACGACCCATACGCTGCGACGCCCCTCGAATGCACAGCGGAGGTTTGCAACCAGCTGCGCCGCCGCCGCGGGATTGTGAGCGCTGTCAAGCACGACGGTCGGTGCGCCTGGAAAGACTTCACAGCAGGATGCAAGCTCCATCTCACTGAACAACCTTCCGATCTCTCGCGCGCCGATTTCAGGCACCAGTCCTCTGCGCCGCAGAACGTCATAGGCCGTCAGCGCCTGTGACGCGTTGACCGCCGTAAAAGAGGCCGGCGACGGGATCGAGACCGTGGAGAAAATGGACGAACCGACCGTCAGCGTGCAGGTCCCTGTACAACCGGTTCGGACGAAGTCCGTCATATCGTAGTCTTGTCCGCTCCACAACACCGGTGCTTTGAGCTCTGCGGCTCGGGATTCGATCATGGCGCGCGGACCATCGGTCATGGGCCCGCACAGGACCGGGGTGAGCGGTTTGATGATTCCGGCCTTCTCGACCGCAATCTGCTCCAATGTCTCCCCGAGCAGATCCGTATGATCATACTCAACGTTCGTAATGATCGACAGCTCCGGCGTAATGAGATTCGTCGCGTCCTGTCGCCCCCCGATTCCCACTTCAATTACCGCTAGATCCACCTTGGCAGCGCGAAACGCGAAGAAAGCCGCCGCGGTAAGAAACTCGAATGGGGCGAGCTGGAGGCCATACAGATCCAAAAACGATTTGATATGGTTGCAGGCATCGACCAACTCTTCCTCGCCGATCGGCTGTCCGTTGATCGCAATGCGTTCTCGAAAGTGCAGCACATGAGGACTTGTGTAGACCCCCACCTGCAAGCCGCTAGCTCGAGTCAGCGCCCCGAGCATCCGGCTCACCGTGGTTTTTCCGTTGGTGCCGGTTACGTGAACGGAACGGAATGCTCGATCCGGCCGCTTCAGCTCATGCAGGCAGCGCGACACGGCTTCCAGGCTGATGGTGCCGTCCGACGGTCGCCCGCGGAGAATGCAAGCCGTTTCGACTTGCCTGAGGAAATCCGTGACTTCCCTATAGTTACGAAAGGGCACGGTCCAGGAAGGCGGAAATGTCCGTGATCGCCGCTCAAGCATATTAACCTCGGAAGACGCACCCCGTACGGGGCTAGGCCTGTGAAATCGTCTCTTTCTCGAACTGCTCGCCAGGCTCGACGACCTGGCGCCAACCGTTGAGGCCGTGATATCGATAATAACGTTCCTCGGATGGATCATAGGCGATCAGTAACAGCCATTCGTTATGAAAGAGTTTCTCGAGTAATGGCTGTCGGTTGATGATAGCCGTAATCCGGTCGCATGGAGCCTCGATAATAGCCGTCAACCGCATCGGCTCGTGATAGGCAGCCCCGTCCTTCAGAACGGTTTGCGCCGGAAGACCCATCCGAAGATCGCTGTGACCGCCTGTCATCACCCCAATCCGACCCGTAACATTGTGATAAATTTTGCTTCCGCTTCCATAAACTTCAGGAGCCACCGTGGAGAAGTAATATTCCATGTTGATCCATTGCGCGACGATCAACGGCGCCGTCATGATGACCTCCAGGAGCCTTCCGTCCTTATCAGCGGCATGATCGTAGGAGTGGAGGAACGAGCGACCGCAAAGATCGGCCGCCTCGGTCATCCGGCGGCGCCCGACTATAAATACGCTGTTTCTGGCCAGGCCCCACTCGGGACGCACTTGCCCCCAATCCACGCTGCGCCGCTCTATTTCACGCAAGCATTCCCGCTGGTCGGCAGGGAAAGGGGATGCGGACAAGGCTGCCCACCGCTCCGCGGCAGCCGCAGCCCCAGCCGCATGGACGTCCGCCTGAATTTGAGCGAATTCCTTCCGATGAGTAGATGGAATATCTTCAAGATCGGCGATCCTGACCTGATCCGTAGTCGTGTCGTGGAGCGCCGCCACGAAATGAGTATCCGGAGGAATGGTCAGTCCCCGACCGGCAAGAAGATCTCGAACCTGCGGACGATTCGCAATCATCGCGAACACCCGCGCATTGGGAAGTCCCTGCCCCCCTCCACATGCTCCGCAATCCAATGACGACTCGTAGGGATTATTTTCCGATGTGCTGCCGTGCCCGCAAAGAACGATCAATCTGGCGAACGGCCCGGTTAAACCCATGAGTCGTAAAGCCGTTTCAACGTAGTACGCCTGTTCGTTGACCGTAAAGCCCGTCCTCGTTATGCGGTCCAGTCGCGACCGAAACCCTCGGTACGTGAGACTGCAATCTCGGCGGAGTGCTTCGATTGCGATCGTTTCCTCCTCCCGGGAAAGGGTCAATAGACGCCCGAGTGGCCCGGAACCCGTTCCATTTTGTTGATCGGGTTCGAGCGCTTGCCGGCGGATATCTTCCAGAGCCTCTGCGGTCACTCGGCCTCTCAAGGCCTGCATGCGTGTTCGCAGCCAGGCTGCGATCTGCAGACGTTGTTCTGCGGCAAGCATGTTCTCGGCATCGGTGGTGGAGAATTTATCGACGGTCAACGTGGTGGACACGGCCGGCATCAGTACCGACTTCAAGAACGCGCTAAGACGATGGTACCATCGTGGGCATAGCGTCTTTCCGATGAAGGGAACCAGGAAGAACCATCCGATCGCTTCGACCATGACATACGGCGTAATCACATTATGCTTGAGGTCGTGCAGCAGTTCATGACTGGCGTGGACAAAGTACGTCGTTTTCCGACGACGCTGCGCCCGCTCTTTTTGATACGTCCTCGGGACTTCCCGGATCAGGTGTTTCGACTTTAAGAGCACGGGGCAGAGCGTCGTTTCGCCCTGCTCGTCCAATGATTGATATGAAAACGGCAACCCGAAGAAGCCGGCGAATCCGAAAGTTTCATACGGGCCGCACTGCTCAAGGTGCCGCCTGAACACCTCGGATCGCACATCGATGCAGAACGCAAATTGGGCCAGCGGGCGAGCGGAGTTCCCCTGTCGCACGGAAACAGAACCGTCCTCCTGACCGGACGGGGCAAGCTGCCGCAATACCTCATGCTGGTGTGCCAATTCGAAGGCCTCCAGCCATTTAAGTTCCTGCTGTCGTACCGTAAACCGATCAAGCCAGTTCACTAGAACTGACAGGTCGCTGGACGGGGTTGAGATCAGGGCGCTCGCAGGAAGCCTCAGGGCCTCCGCGATCTTCATGCAGGCATGAACGCGCTGGGCAACAGCGACATGATGCTGCCTGTCTCGCTCGTCCTGAAACCAGCGCGCGCAATGACGCTCCCATTCAGTCGCATCGCACCGCGTCCACCGACCCTGAAGGCGCGCGGCTTCCGACAAGGTTTTCTCGGACAGGCACCCGGAAACGGAGGCTCGCTTGAGCCACACCGAATGGGGGAATTGCCTGGCATACTCTTCGATCGCCCCGATTGTTCCGGCGCACCCCAGGGCCTTCCGGCAGGCGCTCTCGACGAGTTCCTGTTCATAGAACAAACGCACGGCTAGATACTTGACCAGATCGATGCGATAGGCTATCTGCCAAGGCCGCGAGGTCTGTTCCTCTCGCCATTTGATGAATCCTGCCCAACCCGGCAAGGCGGCCAGGTGCAGCGACAGATATTCCTGCCAGGACTGATTGGGAACTTGAAGCCTGTCCAACGATTGCAACAGAGCATCCTCCGGACGGTCAGCCAACGCTCGGATTTTAGAAGCCGCCCGTTCAATACCTGACCATCTAAGGCTTACGTCATACTGGGCCGCCGCTTTCCATGCCCTGAAGAACGTCTCTTCCCGTTTGGGCATCGGCCATACGGCTTCCCCCTCGTCGCAGAACGCCGCGCACCATTTGATCATGTGACGATTGATCTCGCTCGTCATCTCAGTCCCGAGCGTGCGATCACACCAGGCGGCCAGGGTTTCCAGGCGCCCGGTTTCCCCGGGCACGCACGCAAGTCCTTGGTCGGACAGAGTCGTGTCCACCTCGCCGATTCTCCTCGTACATGCCGCGATCTTATCGAATAGGGCCGAATGTTCCTGGCTCCAAGGCGGAGAGGAATTCTCCCGACCAGGGAGTTGAATCCCTTCAGTCATCGAGAGGCGCAGCACGTCGAGATGAGATAGCACTCGATCACCAAAGGCCACATGCGTCTCCGTGGCGATCGGCTTCAAGACTGCCTCGAGGTGCGTGGCCTTGATACGGCCCGTTCGAAAGGCTTCACGAAAGGCAGGGCCCGGAAGGGTGCTTCGCCCTCCGAACAACTGTTCTCCCCGCTCAACTGCGTCCTCGAATTTCTGGTCTTCCAACCCCTGCAAAGGATTTCGCGCGATGATCGTCCGCATCGGCCAGACCCTGGGGATAACCTCGCCGGCCAAACTGACATATGACCGCAAGGCCATCCGCTGCGCGTCGGTATAGTGCGATTGCATGCGATCTGCTGTGTGCATACGGTTCACCTCACATGGCCTGAGCTGCAAAGCAAAACCGGGGCCACCATTCCATTTGACTGGACCAATGCCGGCAAACCTTGAAAAAATAGAGGGAAACACTGACCGCTGCGTTATCCCAGTATGACGAGGCTTCCTCGGAGCTTCCGCACTCAGTGCAAGGACACACCTACAGTGTGCCCTTGTGCACGCAAGGGGTAACTCCCCCGCTTGATGAGGCGCCGCGTCGATACAGGCTCAGATGTGATGCGCATAGGCGCCGACGTCACATGTGGCCAAGCTTGCGTAGGGTCTCCATCCCACGACCCTCATCCTGTGCACGGCCGGCTCGTTCGGCGGTCGCAGTAGTGCGCAGCTCCGTGATAATCTGGGGAATGGTCGTCGCGCAGGAGGCGATCATGCCTGTACAAGGGACACACCCCAAGCTGCGGTACCGAGTGCTGGCTCCTTGATCGAAATATGGCGTCGGTAATTGGACTCGTTCAAGCTCCAGGTATTCCCAAATATTCAGTTCCGTCCAATCGAGCAAGGGATGGACTCGAACATGCGATCCAGGGGCAAATGTGGTTTTGTATTGATCCCACAACTCGGGCGGCTGATCGCGGAAATTCCATTCCCCGTCTTTGCCTCGTAACGAGAAATAGCGTTCCTTCGCCCTCGTGCCTTCCTCATCCGCACGAATACCGAGAATCACGGCAGTCCAGCCATGCTGCGCGATCGTCTGCTTGAGCGCCTCGACTTTCATCGCGGTGCAACACACGACACGTCCTTGCTCCGGTCCCATTCCAGATACGAGCGCCTCTTTGTTCTGGCCGACCACGACGTTGAGCTTCCACTCCCGGGACAGCCGATCTCGATACTCGATCAATTCAGGCATTTCGTAGCCGGTATCGATGTGGACCAATGGAAACGGCACGTGCCCGAAAAATGCCTTACGTGCCAGCCAGAGAAGAACCGTGGAGTCCTTCCCCATCGACCATAGCATCGCCAAGTCGCGGAAATGCTTGTAAGCCTCGCGCAAGATATAAACACTCTGGTCTTCTAATGCTCGCAGATGCTGCATACGAATCTCCTTGGCTTCCTGAGCATGCGATCCGCATTTGCCCCGAATGAGAGACGACAAAAGACCGCGTTCGGTGCGTCCCGGCCTTCCATGGTTAACTTGCTTGAATGGCGAGTTGAGCCCGCGTTCTGTCACGCTCTTTTAAGGGTGTGAGGCAAAAGATGAGCAAATCGAGTGCCGAAGAAAGCAAGATGAGAATCCATATCTGACTCGAACGGTAAACACGCAGACGGAGCCCTGTCTCGGGGAATGGAAAGGGGGTAGTCCGATCGGTGGGTGCAGGAAAAGGCGCAGCGACCGGCTGCGAGATCAGCCAGGGCGTGCGCCCGCAGACGCTGCGCGTGCAGCCAGAGTGCCTGCGCACATCTATTCGACAAGAAAACTGATCTTTTCAGGAAGCCGTGATCTGGTAGAGGCGGCAGCTACAGATCAGTAAGGAAGGAGATGGATGCCATCCAGAGTGCTCTCACACCTTACGGCGCCGGTCGAGCATCCACCGGGTGATTTTCAAGTGTTTGGCGGCGAGCGTTTTATTTCCGTCGGCTCGTTCCAGCACGGCACGGATAATGTCATCCTCGAGATCGCTTAACGAACGGTCGCCGACCTTGAATGAGAGATGGATCATCTGAGGATCGGCGTAGGAAGCGGACACTGGAACGTACGCCGACGTCTCATGCGACACCGGCGCCGCCGACGCTGCGACATCGGCGGGAAAATGCGCGGCATCCAGCGAGGAGGCGTTGCAGAAGATCACCGCTCGCTCGATGAGGTTACTCAATTCCCGAATATTGCCCGGAAAGTGATACGCTTGCAGTACATCCTTGGCTGAATCGCTGAGGCCACGAACAGGTTTCTTGAGCGCGAGGGCTGAACGCAACAAACAATGCTCGGCAAGCGGAATAATGTCCTCAGCCCGCGCGCGTAACGGAGGCACCGTGAGGGTCACGACATTCAGACGAAAATAGAGGTCTTCCCGAAACTCCCCTCTCGCCACGGCCTCCCTCAAATTGCGGTTGGTTGCCGCCATAAATCGCACGTCCACAGGCACGGTGCTCATCCCGCCCACTCTGCGCAACGACCGTTCCTCGATGACGCGCAGCAACTTGGCCTGCAAGACCAACGGGAGATCGCCGATTTCGTCAAAGAGCACCGTCCCGCCTTCAGCCATCTCGATCAAGCCGCATTTTCGACCGGTCGCCCCGGTAAAGGATCCCTTTTCATGCCCGAATAGCTCACTCTCGAACAAATCACGCGGAATCGACGGGCAGTCCACTTCAATACAAGGTTTCCCGGCGCGAGCGCTGTTATAGTGAAGCACTCGCGCCATATATTGTTTTCCGGTTCCTGTTTCGCCCTGCAGCAGAACCGTCACCCGGTCGTTCTTAATGAGTTCCCGCACCTGCGCAAGAAACGCCCTCGTGACGGGACTCTTGGCAATCACCCGGTCCAGCGCATACCGTTCGGCATCCTGCCCGCTGTGCAACTGCACCTGGCGCTGCAACGTCAACAACTCCGTTGCCCGCCGCAGCGTGTGGAGCAGATCGTCCATGTCGATGCTCTTGGCGACAAAATCGAATGCCCCGAGCCGCATGGCTTCGACCGCATCTTTCACGGTGCCCCTCGCCGTTAACACAATGATCGGCAGAGCGGGTGACATCTGTTTGACACGGCTCAACACATCCAGACCGGAAAGATTCGGCATGACAAGATCCACCACCAGCACGTCCGGTTCGAACGACCGCAGAAGCCCTAAGGCTTCCTCCCCGGACTCCGCCGTCTGCACCACATACCCCTGATCGCGCAGCCGCAACGCGAAGGCTTCACGAACCGAGGCCTCATCTTCCAGCAACAAGATATGCCAGGCCATGTTATGCCCCGTGCTTCAGGGGAAGCCACACATCGACCACCGCTCCGCTTCCCGGCGGACTCTGAATGATAAGCTGCCCATGATGACGTTCCACGATATCGCGGGTAATGGTCAATCCAAGCCCGACTCCCTTAGCCTTGCCGTTCGTAAAAAAAGGCTCGTAAATACGCTTGAGATCTTCGCTTGGAATGCCCTTTCCCGCATCCGAGAATCGCATCAACACCCCCGGAATGCGCCGGACGTCCGGCACGATCGTGACGGTCAGGTTTCCACCATTCGGCATCGCATCAATCGCATTCATCGCGATATTGAGACACACCTGCGTGAGATGGGCCCGTGACGCATCAACAGCGGGCAATTCCGGGGCAATCGACGATCTGACCAGAATGTGATTCTTGAGCAGGTTCGGTCGGAGCAATGTAAACGTATCATCAAGCACCGAGGGAAGATCACAAACAGCGATATCAAAAGGGCGAGGCCGCAATTGCCCCAAATGAGATTCCAGAAGCTCGTCGATCCGCGCGGCCTCCCGTGCGATCAACCGACAACGATCACGCGCCTCTTGCGGCAACGATGTCTGATCGGCGAGATGGGTGGCCAGGCTGCCCAGTCCGATAAGCGGATTGCGAATCTCGTGCAAGATCCCGCCGGCAAGTTGGCCGACCAGCTTGACCTGTTCCGTATGACGCAATGCTTCCAACATCTGTTCGCGCTCACTCAGGTCCGTGAGGATCGCCATGAAATATTGCGTGGTCCCGTCCAATGCCTTCACCGGACTCACACTCTCCCTCACCAGAAACTCCGAACCATCTTTCCGTCGATTGACGAATCGCTCGACAAACGGGTGACCGGCGCGAATCGACGCCCACAGACGCTCATAAAAATCGGGCGCATGTTTTCCGGACTTGAGAATGGCGGGACGCTGCCCAAGAGCCTCTTCGCGCGTCCAGCCGGTCATTCGCTCCAAAGCAGGGTTCCATTCCATGATTCGACCGCTGGTGTCCGTCATCATCACACCGTCCTGTGCGGACAGGAAGAGGCGATGATAAAAGTCCATCTGGATCTCTTCATGACGCCGCCGCTCCAGGACCGTCCCGATGGTATTGGCCATCGTGCAGAGAAACTCCTGCTCCTTCTGATTGAACTTACGGACCCGCTTGGAATGGGCGGTCATGACCCCAAGAACCCGGTCCTCGACCAACATGGGCACGCACATGCCCGCGACCGCGCCATGTTCCGTGAGCAGTTTCGAGGGAGAAAATCTGGTTTCTCCGCGAAGGTCGTCGACCACAACCGGAACCCGTTTGCGGATCGCATATCCGGCCTGAGAATGGGTGCCGCCTTCAATCGTGAGTTTGCCGATGAGATCGCTTCGCAAACCGATCCCCGCCATGATGTAGAGATGGCCGTCCTGCTCGCGCGGCACCAGGATCTTGCAGAGTTCCACTTCCAGCGCAGCCGCCGTTTCCTGCACCGCTTCATTCATCAACGCCTGGGCGGACAGGCCGCTAACCGCCAGAGTACCGATACGAGCCAATGCCGATTGAAACCGCGCGACGTGCGACGCGTCCTGTGCGAGCAGCACCCGCTCGGTCACATCTTCCAACACCATCAACACCCCGCGCTCACCCCGGTAGGGCACCACATTGAACCGGCAGGCATAATAAAGCGGGCGCCCGTCCTGAGCCTCCACTGTGTATTCGACTGTCTTCCTGGCTGCGAGCGGACGCGAGTTCCAGGCAATGGCCTCCTCCAGCAGGCGCTTCCGAAGGGCATGCGCGCCCCCTTCTGTCGGGGGACACGCACTTTCCACCAATTCCGCAAATTGAGAATTTTCAAAGATGAGAAGGCCTTGGCAGACGAAACAGAGGCCTCCGTGAATACAGTCGCTCAGCCAGGCCAGGACCTCAGCTGCGGCGATCTCCGACCGGACCGGCCTGGACGCCTTGGAACGGCTACGATGGGTAGAGGGCATGTCGATTGCGCTCGCCTGGAATGACGCGTGCCTGGTTCAGCACGCACATGCGTGCGGGCTCAGTATACGGAGCAGGTCGCCACCCGTCGAGAGGGAGAAACCGGCCCTGACGCCTGCTACGGGACCACGAAATGATCCCGGCGCGTAACCGCAACATCACAGACGAACATGGCGCCGGAATGTTTATGAAAGAGCGGTCCCAGCCCCGCCAGAATCGGCTCGATTCGTTCCTCCGGCACGACGGTGAAGATGATCACCTGGCTGCTGGTATCGTCGAACAGCAGATGGCCTTCATGGAACCCGTGATGCCCCTTGCCGGAGACGTTGTTGATGATCGTATAGCCGGTGGCCCCGACTCGATCGAGCAGATTCGTCACTAATTTGAGGTGCTCTCCCTCGACCACGATGCGAATCTCTTTCATCGGATGCAACGTCAGCATACTTCCGCCCCCTCCTCCTGTTCTTTCAGGCCCCTCAATGCCTATGCCTATCTGCACTCATTTCATCTTACCGCACGTTATGAGCGCGAGGCAGCCGGCTTCTCCCCTTCCCGCATCGGCGCGCCCGATTCCGGGTGCGCGCCCGGCTCACCTGCATCGGGACGCCGATCGAACTTCCCATCCGAGTTCCCATCCGGTTCCCGGCGTAACTCCGCCTCTTCTGACAACAACCGCCAGCCTTGCATGGTGTCGTACTGATAAAACGCCGCTTCATTCGGCTCACACACCACCAGCGACACCCACTCGTTCAGGAACAGTCGTTCGAGTCCGGGATGTTTAGCAATCACCGACTCGACGAGGGCACGCGGAGCCTCAATCACCGTCAGCAAGCGTATCGGCTCATGGTAGGGGACCGGACCGTCCAGGACGGTCTGGGCCGGCAGGCCGAGGCGGAGGTCACTGGTCGCTCCGCTCATCACACCCACTCGTCCGACGATATTGTGGTACACCTTGCTCCCGCTGCCGTACACCTCGTTGTCGACGGTTGAGAAATAATGCTCCATGTTGATCCATTGAGCCACGATGAGGGGGGCGGTCATGATCGTCTCCAGGAGTTTGCCGGAGGAATCCTGGTGATAGTCGTAGGAGTGGAGAAAGGAGCGCCCCTGAAGATCAAGCGATCGGGTGAGATCCCGACGGCCGATGATCAGCAGGTTGTTCTTCGACAGGCCCCACTCAGGCCGGACCTGGGCCCAATCGACACTGCGCCGGCTCGCCCGTTGCTGCGGGTCGCGGGGAGTCGGATTCGCCCCCGGTCTCTCCAACGCCAGACCACGTTCCAACGCCGCCTGCGTTCCCGCCTCCTTCAGATCCTCCAATAACCGCCCGAGGTCCTTCCGATGCGTCGGCGGCACATCCTCCAAATCTACGATGCGGACATCGTTCCTGGTCGTATCGTGCAGTGCCGCGACAAAATGCGTATCGCCGGGGAGTTTGATCCCTCGCGACTCCAGTACCTTTCGAACGGCCGGATTGTTGGCCATCGCGGCGAAAGCGCGCGCGTTCGGGAGGCCGCTGTTGCCGCCGCAGGCGCCGCAATCCAAGGCGGATTCGTACGGATTGTTGTCCGACGTACTCCCATGGGAACATATCACCACCAGCCGGGAAAAGCCGGACGTGAATCCCATCAGACGAAGCGCCGCCTCAACGCCGTAGGCCTGTTCCGCAACCGAAAATCCGTGCAGAGTAATGCGCTGCATGCGGGTCGACATACCTCGAGGTGTGAGGGCCAACTCCCGGCGCAAGCGCTCATGCAACGCTTCCGCTTCGGAGGGAGTAATGCCGAGCGCGTTCGCAACCTCTCCCCCGCTGTGCCCGTCCTGATTCTCCAACGCCCCGAGGCGGATCGTCTCGATCAAGGCCGGCGTGATCGCAGAGCCGAGCGACGGAAACTCTCGCCGGAGGGAAGCGCGGATGGACGCGCGCTGTTCCGCCGCCACCATTTCTTCCGCCTGTTCCCTTGTCAACTTGTCGATCGTCAGGGTCGTTGCCAGCGGCGGCAACCACAGTCCCTTCACCCAGGAGGTCAGACGGTGATACCAGAGCGGGCAGAGGGTCTTGCCGAAGAAGGGGACACTGAAAAACCATCCGAGAGCTTCGACCATAACGTAAGGGGTGATGACGTTTTCCTTGAGATCGTGAAGAAGCTCATGGCCGGCCTTGCTCAGTCGAGCAAAGAGCCGGTGCCGGCTCGCCGCCGCTCCATGGTAACTTCGCGGGATCTCCCGGATGTGGTTCTTGGGTTTCAACAGCACCGGCGAATGTGTGACCGGATGCTCTCCGCCGAACGCCTGGTATTTGACCGGAATACCAAAAAACCCCGCCACCCCCAGTGTCTCATATCCTCCGAGCTGCTCGAGATGCCGCCGCAGCACTTCGGATCGCACATCGATACAAAACACCATCTGCGCCAGTGGGCGTGACGATCCACCCGATGAGGCCCGAGCCTCGGCGTCTCGCAGCTGCGTCGCGACTCTCCGCAATTGCCCGACGATGTCCAGGCGATGACGTGCTTCAAACGCTTCCAGCCAACGTTGGCTCTGCTGCCCGGCAGGGAATCCATCCAACCAGTTCAGTATCGTAGACACATCGGTCGGCTCCGTTGCGCTGATCTGTTCCGGATCGACACCCATCGCGGCCGACAAGGCCCACAACCGTCCGGCATCTCGCCTCATGGCTACGGAAGCGCGCCACTCGGCGGTCTGTTCGTATACCTGCTTGCCGAAATCATTCCACTCATCCGGCTTGGCCGTCCGATGAAGACGACTCCACTCCCGAGCTTCTGCGGCGGCTGATGCGGGCAACCGTCCCTCCAGCAATTGACGCCGGAGCCAATGGGCATAGGGAACCCGTTCGATGAACGTACGAATCGCATCGTAGTGCCCGGCGATATCCAGCGACTGCCGACAGTGCAGCGCCACGAATTCACGTTCGTAAAACAATCGAACTGCCAGATATTTCACCAGATCGGCCGGGTAGCGGGCCTGCCAGGGATGATGTTGCTCCTCCGACCGCCACTTGATATAGCCGGTCCATCCGGGCAGTGCGGACAGATGCCAGGCGAAATAGGACTCCCATGTCGAATTCGGAATGCCCATCACGGCCAGACTCTCCAGCACGGCCTCTTCCGGACGGTCTCCCAATGCATCAATCTTTTGCACCGCGTCCGCCACACCCAATAGCCGCAGGCTGGCGTCATACCGGGCCAGCCGCTTCCACGCGCGATAAAACGTATGTTGCCGATCCGGCATCGTCCAGGACGCTTCTCCTTCATCCAGAAATGCGCTGCACCATTTGATCATCTGCTCATTGATATCGGATACGAGGGATGTTCCCAACGTGCGATCGCACCAGGTTGAGAGCGTTTCGTGTGACAACAGGTCAACCGTCTCCCGGGGAACCAGCGTTTCGGTCTGGCTGATTCTCGACTGCCCCACCGCAGTCGCAAGCCATGACGTCAGCCGATCCAGCCCGTCCTCCACCGGCACGGATGGATTGGATTGCGCCCGAACCGCATCACCCAGCCCGTGCACCATGGAAAGCCGCAACACGTCCAGATGGGAAACCTCACGCCCCGCGAACAGAACCCGCCGCTCGCTGGCCAGGGGAGCGAGCACCCGGGTGAGGTCATCCGGACGAATTCTGCCCTGCTCAAAATAGCGGCGATACAAGTCGCTGGGAAGATAGCCTTTTCCTCCGAGTAGCTGTTCCCCGCGCTTCACCGCTTGAGCGAAGGGTAGATCCTCCAGCCCGTGCAGGGGATTGTGGTGAATAAACGTGCGCATGGGCCAGTAGGACGAAATCGCCTCCCCGGCCAATTCCACATGGGAGCGCAACTCCATCCGCTCGGCATCTGTGAAGGTGCGTGATTCAACCGCCATGCATCACTCCGTTTCAGCCTGACCACCTGCGCCGGACTATCGGCGAAAGGCAACCCGACCGATCATGCGAACCAGATCCTCAACATAGAGACCGTTGAGAAACATCACGTAGGCCCGGACGCGCAAGGTCTCGGTCCAGGCCGGCATCAGAAGGCTGACGCCCTTGGCTTTTCCATAGATCATTCCCCAGGCGCCGACAATCAGGATCGCAGCCAGCCCGATCACCAGTTCGAAGAACGAGCGATTCCATTCTGCTGCCCGTAGATAGGATTCGGCTACCCCGATACCAGGAAACAGGAGATGCGTGAATGCCTCACCCGCCCACAGGTACGTGAGCCCGATGAACGCCAGGGTTCCGAGCATGGTCAGCGACACGGCCCAGGAAGCCCCGGTGTGAAGGCGATACAGAGTGAACATCGCCTGCGAGGTCGTCACCCACCCGAAGAACAGGAAAATGACCGCACCCTGCGCATCCTGCAGCGGAATGCTGACGACGCCGTGCACGACCAGCAGAATCACGAGCGGTAGCACCAGGGTCGCGACCAATCCCGTGGTCCAAGTCATCGGCGAAAAACTGTGCGCCTCCACTGCACGGCCGTCAGGAGGAAGCTTATACTCCGTTCGCGCCTTGTGAATGACGGAGCCGGAATTGAGGAAGAGCGTCGCCTTGAACAGGCCGTGCGCGCAGAGGTGGAAGACGGCGAGGGCAAAGGCACCCAAACCGCACTCCATGACCATATACCCCATCTGGCCCATGGTGGAATAGACGAGCCTCCGTTTCACGCTGGTCTGCGTCAGCATCGCCGTCGCGCCGATCAGGGCCGTGATGCCGCCGATCACAAACATCAGATGCAGCGTCGTCGGCGCGAGACCGAACAGAGGCGCCAGCCGGTTCACTAGAAAGCCGCCCGCATTGACGATTCCCGCATGCATCAGGGCCGAAACAGGGGTAGGCGCTTCGATCGTCCCGATCAGCCAGAAATGAAACGGAAATTGGGCGGATTTGGTCATGACTGAGAGGACTAATAACAGGGTCACGACGGAGGGCACATCGCAGTCCCACTGCAGACCCGGCCAGATCGTCAGCGGCGCCGGGGCTGTCTGCAATCGGGCAAAGAGGTCGGTCATATCCCAGGTCCCGTACGATCCGTACAGGACCAGCAGCGCCAGGGCAAAGGCGGCATCGCCGAGACTCTGCACCCAGAATGTTTGTTGTCCTGCGTCCCTGGCAGCGCGGCTCGCGGGGTTGCACACCAGCAGCGACGCCAATAACCAGGTCACCAGATGCCAGCAGACAAACATCCAGAACAGGTTGCCGCTGCTGACCAGGCTTAGCAACACGAACGTCAGACCCCCCAGAAGGGCGAAAAAGCGGACATAGCCCGCATCGCCGACCATGTACCGCTCGGAGTAGACATGAATGATCAAGCTCACCAGACTGATGAGCGTCATCATCACCGCCGCCAAACGATCAACCGTAATCGTATACGTCATGGCGCCGGATGGTGCGCCGATCAGGGCCAACTGGATCGGGTCTCCGGACAGAACCACCGCCAGGGTGGCGAGTGAGGTAAGGGCGGAACACCAGAGGGCGGCAATGCCGAGACGCGCAACCCGGTCGCCCAGATCCCGCCAGAACAAACTGATCAGGAGCGTGCCAAGAAGCGGCGCAAAGATCGTCACCAGAGGAATTATCGCGACCATAGAATCAGACTCTCCCAGAAACGAGTACTCCGTGCGGGGTCTTCAGCAAGAAAAGAGCCTGGGAGCCGGATAAGCGGAATACTGCGAATTCCATCGATTTGAAGCACCTTCGCCTGGAGGTTCAACAAGGAATCCGGCTCGACCTCACGACCAGCGTGCATCGCTGCACCAACGTGCATATATGCACAGCTTGGATGGCGAGGTCAACGAATGGAAAACCGCATTGTTGAAGCAGGCGGCATTGCAAGGCTACATCGGACCGTCGACAGACCTCAAGCTGCCAGGGGGGCATCCATCGATGACAAGACGCCTTCAACGGTTGACGCGCCGACAAGATAGACTGCGGAACAGATCCCGCCGGTGGCAGGTTGCCGTAGCCTTAGCTCGCCGCTTGCTCGGACTCCTCCAAATCCACGCCCGCGGCTTGATGTGTTGCACTGCCTGTGATAGCGTGCGCTTCAACAGTTCGCCTATGCCGACCATCCCCAGCAACCTCAATCCGCTCCACAGTATTTTGCGCGCATGGGCAGTCCTTTGGCTGCTGACCTTTCCACTTTTCCATATTCATCCCGAGACGGATCCGCATCATGGAGAAGCCGGTCACATCCACGCCGCTGCCCTGCATACGGTCTTTTCTCCCGACCTTGAGGGCGAATTCAAAGACTACCACCGCGACGGTCATCACCATCCGCAAGACACAGACTCGGGACCTGTTGTTTCTGCGCAAGGTCCGCATGCCTGGGAGAACGATCTCGAGTTAGGCTTTTCGCTGCTGAACGATGCCACCGACCGCAAGCTCGTGAAGCCACTGTTGGCCCCCCTGCTGTTTGTGACTTACCACCTCCTACCCGTTACGGAGCAGCGTGATCAACCTGCCGAACAAGACGCCCCGACCCTCTCCAGCACAATCCTCGCTTGTGATCTTCCTGCACGTGCGCCGCCGTCCGCACTCCTCAGCTAATCGACGTCTGCCCTGACTTCCAGGATTCTGATCGCACAGCGCTCGCAGGCCGAGGCTCGCACCTGACACCACAGCGAGCCGATTGCGCAAGGAGGAGGCTCCCGATGATTGCTCGTCTCGTATATTGGATAGTCCTGGCGATCGCCGCCGCAGGGCCGCTCGCCGGCCGTACCGTCGCCGGCGCGGAAGCGCCTCGTCCCACCGCCTATTCCTTGCCGGATATTCTGACGCTGGCGGTACAACACAATCCCACACTAGCAGGGGCCGAGGGGTTGGTGAAACAGAGTCAGGGACAGCAGATTGCGGCGGGCGCCTATCCGAATCCATTCGTCTCCGGCAGCGCCGGGCGTGGGGCCATTCGAGACCCCAGCACCGGCACACGCGTCACCGAGCGCACCTTCACGGTCGAACAACCGCTTGAATGGACCGGGAAGCGACAGGCCCGTCAGGACGCGGCCGATGCCGGATCGGCCGGGGCGGCGGCGGCATTCGAGGACACCCGGCTCGGCCTGTTCGCCGACGTGAAAGTAGCCTTCTACCAACTGCTCTTCGCCCAACGCGATGCGGAACTCGCGGCACAAAACGTCACCAGTGTGATGGAAGTTCTGCGAACCGTGCACGCACGCGTGGCGGCCGGAGAAGCTACTTCCTTCGACAGCATGAAAGCCGGTGTGGAAGTACAGAAAGCCAACAAGGAAGTAGCCCGCGCCAACAACACCTTGCTGGTGGCCAAGGCCCGCTTGAATACCCTCACTGCCGGGTCGCTCGGCAAAGAGTTTTCCATTCAGGGAGATTTTGAATCGCCTAAGCCGGGCATGAATATGGAGACCCTGGCGGCACAAGCCCTTGAGCAGCACCCGTCCGTGCGCCGGCAGAGCAAGCTCGCGGAACAGGCCGACCATACGTTGCGCTTCGAACGGGAGGCTCGCGTGCCCAACATCAGCCTGTTGGGCAGTTACCACCGCGAGGCGGGCGATGAGTCGGTCACCGCCGGGCTCAGTATCCCCCTTCCCCTGTGGTACCGACGGCAGGGAGAAATTCAATCTGCGCTTGGGGCCAAACACCGCGCCGATGCGGAACGTGTGCGGCAACAAAACGAGCTGGAGCAGGCCATCACTGAGCATACGCAGGAGGTTCGCACGGCCCAGGACCAGTTGCAGGTCTTTGAAACCGGCCTCTTGAAACAGGCCGAACAGACCTTGACCGTCGCCCGCACGAGTTTTCGACACGGCGCCGCCAGTCTGTTGGACGTCCTGGACGCGCAACGTGTCTATCGGCAAACCCTAGTCGAATATGCGCAGGTACGGGCCGATCTCTCCATTGCGTTGGCCCGGTTGGAGCGGGCGCTGGGAGCCTCGCTATGAGCATCCCCGCCTGGTTCGCACATCAGCTAGCCCGCATTCTTCATGACGGTTCGTCGTGAAATCGCCGAGTCACGTTGGGAGACCGGCGCGCGGAGCCGGGAGGCCTCGAAGCATACTCGGGCAGTACGGTGAGGGGCCGAAGGACGAACCCGCCGGCCGAAGGTCCGTTGCATCAGAAGTACTCATGAATAATGCGAGCAAGGAACAGGGGTGAGCCGATGATTGGACGCGGCGCGACGAACGGAACGATCGTGATGATGCTCTGTTTTCTCCCCGCCTGCGGAGATCAGGGCGCGGAGCCCCCGAAGCCATCCTTGGCCGCCGAAGCGGTGTCGCAGGCATCTGTCCCCCCTACGATTCACCCGGCGACGGCAGTTCGAAAACGGTTGCACACCGAACCAGCCTTGCGACGCACACTTCCGGAATCGGTGACCGCACCCGGCGAGGTGGCGCTCGACTTAAAGAAGGTTGTCAGGATCACCTCCCGCATCGGCGGGCAGGTCGAACGCATTCACGTGCAGTTGGGTGACCGGGTCAAGCCCGGGCAAGCGCTCGCCGCGGTCGGCAGCCTGCAACTCGATCAACTGGTTGAGGAATATCTCGTGGGCAAGGCACAGGCCGACGTGGCGGAGAACAGTCTCCGGCGGACAGAAAAACTGCGTACCGACGACATCGTGCCGGAGCGCAAGCTCATCGAAGACAAAGGCCACTACTTGGAGACGAAGGCACGTTATCAACACGTCCGTGAAAAGTTGCTGGCCATGGGCATCTCGAAGGCCGAACTCGCCGGCCTCGAACGAGGCGGACATGAAGAGGGCCACCACTATACGCTGACGTCTCCCATCGCCGGTACGGTGGTGACCCAGAACGCGGTGCGCGGCCAGGGAGTCACGCCTGGTGCCGAACTTTTCGAAGTCGTCGATACCAGCCGCGTCTGGGTCTTTGCCAACCTGCCCATCGAACAGGCCAGAAAATTCAAAGAGGGCGACCTTGGCACGATCACGCCGAAAGACGGCGAAGTGATCACGGCCCCGCTAACGTATCTCGCGCCGGTCGCAGATGAGACCACCCGCACGATCCGCCTGCGCTTCGAGGTGGAAAACCGGCAGGGGCAATTGATACCGCACGAATATGTGGAAGTGGCGCTCACCCTCTCAGGTGCACCCGTCGTGGCGGTTCCCGTGTCGGCTCTCACCACCGTCGACAAGACGCGAGGGGTCTTCCTCGAAGACCACGACGGCTACACGTTTGCGCCGGTCGACGCAGGACGTGAGAGCGGCGGCTGGGTCGAGATTCGAAAAGGTGTGAAGGAGGGTGACAGCGTCGTGATTGAAGGCGTCTTCGATCTGAAAAACGTGCTGCTGAAGGAACAGATCGGATCGGACCAATGAGGAGCGCATGGATCACCTGCTGACATTTTCGCTCCGCTATCGATTCTTTACCCTGGTGGCGATCGCAGTCGTCATAGCCACGGGCATCTGGTCCTTTACGACGCTCACCATCGACGCCGTCCCCGACCTCACACCGGTCCAGGTCCAAGTGCTTACCCGCGCTTCGGCCTTGGGTCCGGTGGAAGTCGAACAGTTCGTGACCTTCCCCATCGAGGCGTCCTTGAACGGCTTGCCGGCATTGCGGGAACTGCGTTCCGTTTCACGTTATGGCCTCTCCGCCGTGACGGCCATCTTCGACGACCAGACTGACATCTACCGGGCCAGACAATTCGTGACCGAACGGTTGGCGCAGGCTATGGAGCGCATTCCTGAGGAATATGGCCGGCCGGTCATGGGCCCTCTGACAACAGGGTTGGGCGAAGTGTATCAGTTCACCATCAAAGGCCGGGGTTATAGTCCCATGGCCCTGCGAACACTCTTGCAGTGGGACATCGGAATGAAATTACGCGCCGTACCCGGCGTGGTCGAAGTCAACATCTGGGGAGGCGAGCCGCAGCAGTTCCACGTGGTCGTGGATCCGTCGAAGCTGCTTTCTTTCAAGTTGACCCTGAAACAGATCTTCGACGCGCTGCAACGGAACAATGCCGTCGCGGGAGGAGGATACATTGAACATCAGCGTGAGCAATTGCTGATTCGCGGAGAAGCCCTCGCCACGCAGGTGAGCGAACTGGCCCGGATTGTCGTGGCCCACGGAGCGGGCGGTGTGCCGGTCTACATCGCCGACGTCGCCGAGGTGAAAGAAGGATCCGGACTCCGGATCGGCGCAGCCACAGCCATGGGTGAAGGCGAGACGGTCATCGGCATGGTCCAGATGCTCGCGGGCGAAAACGCGCAACAGGTTGTGACCCGCGTAAAGGCACGCGTGCAGGAAATCCAGGCGACCCTGCCATCCGGGGTCACCATCGAACCCTACTACGATCGCACCATTTTTGTGTCCAAGGTCATGACGACCGTGCGCAACAACCTGCTGGAAGGCGGCCTGCTCGTCATCGCCGTGCTGTTTCTCTTTCTCGGCGACCTGCGGGCCGGCCTGATCGTCGCCTCGGCCATTCCTCTCGCCATGCTGATCGCCTTCACCGGCATGCTGCAGGCCGGGCTCTCGGGCAATTTGATGAGCCTGGGCGCCATCGACTTCGGTCTATTGGTCGATGGCTCCGTGGTCATGATCGACAACATCCTGCGCCGATTGGCGGACAAGCCGGCACATAATCGGGAAGAGCGCCTCGCGACCGTGCTGGCGGCCGGCCGGGAGGTCCTGCGTCCCATGACCCTGGCCGTGAGCATCATCATTCTGGTGTATGTGCCCATCCTGGCCCTGACCGGGATTGAGGGCAAGATGTTCCGTCCCATGGCGTTCACCGTGATCATGGCCCTGGCCGGTTCCCTGCTTGTCGCGGTCACCGTCACTCCGCTGCTGTCGTTCTGGTGGGTGAGGAGCGAGACCAACCGGGAGGAAACCCGGGTCATACGCGGCCTCAAAGGCGCCTATGCCCCATGGCTGAAGTGGGCGATGGCGCGGCCTGTCTGGCCGGTCTCGATCGCGATCTGTCTGTTCATTGTCAGCGTGGCAGCGGGAACCAGGCTCGGCGTCGAATTCTTGCCCAGGCTGGAAGAAGGCGACCTCGCGCTGCAAGTGTGGCGGTTGCCCAGCATCTCGCTGACCGAATCCGTCTCAACCACGCTCGATATCGAACGGGTCCTGCGCGGTTTTCCGGAAGTCACTCAGGTGGTGACGCGCACGGGCAGCCCTGAAGTAGCAACAGATGTGATGGGCGTCGAACTTTCCGACGTCTTCATCATCCTCAAGCCTCAGCAGGAATGGGTGACAGCCGGGACTCGCAACGGCTTGATCGAAGCCATGAAACGACGTATCGAGGAACAGGTGCCCGGTGTCGGCCTCGGATTCACCCAACCGATCGAGATGCGTTTCAACGAGTTGATCGCCGGCGTGCGATCGGATCTGGCCGTCAAGATTTTCGGCCCCGACCTGGACATTCTCAAGCAGCAGGCTGAACGCACGGCGCGCGCGCTCCAAGCCGTACCGGGCGCGACAGACGTGAAGGTCGAACAGGTTGCAGGACTCCCGCTGCTGCGTGTCATTGTGGATCGCGCAGCTATCGCCCGGTACGGGCTCACCGCAGACGAAGTGCTCACGCTCATTCAATCGACCCGGGTAGGGACCGTCGTCGGCACCGTGGTGCAAGGCTCCCGTCGGTTTGAACTGGTGGTGCGCTTAGCCGACCGGGTGTCGCAGGATCCGGCGTCGCTGGGCAACCTGCTGATCCCGACCATGCATGGCGAACTGGTGCCCCTCTCGCGCGTGACGAGGATCACAGTGGATTCCGGACCGGCGCAGATCAGCCGTGAACATGTACAACGCCGGATCGTCGTGGAGTGCAACATTCGAGGACGTGATCTGGGCGGGTTTGTGGCTGAGGCTCAACAGGCCGTCGCCAGAGCAGTTAGCTTGCCCGCCGGGTACGAGATGCGCTGGGGCGGGCAATTCGAACACCTGCAGGACGCAACTCGACGACTGACCATGGTGGTGCCGGTCACGCTGTTGCTGATCCTCGGGATGTTGTCGGTGATCTTCGGCACGATGCGGCCTGCCTTGCTCATCTTTCTCAATGTGCCCCTGGCGCTGTCGGGCGGCCTTCTGGCGCTGTGGCTCCGGGGGTTGCCGCTCAGCATCTCCGCCGCCATCGGCTTTATCGCGCTCTTCGGGATTGCCGTGCTGAACGCGGTCGTGCTGGTGAGCCATATCCGCCGGCTGGAGGCGGACGGCGCATCGACCGACGAGGCGGTTGTCCGGGGATCCATGGATCGACTCCGACCGGTGCTGATGACGGCCCTGGTGGCAAGCCTGGGATTTCTCCCCATGGCGTTGGCAACGAGCCTGGGCGCGGAAGTCCAACGCCCGCTGGCGACCGTAGTGATCGGAGGCCTCCTGACCTCCACAGCCTTGACTTTGCTGGTTGTTCCGGCCCTGTATCCCTGCTGGGCACGCGGCGAGACCACGCGGCCGCGACCGCATGCCAACCCGGCAGGAATGCACGAGTCCGGCTCTTAACCTATTGGCCGACAAGGCGATGCGGCACCGGGTCGAATCGATGACGAGGTGTTTCAGACTCTTTCCTGGACAGACTTTCGTCACCGCGGTAAGCTTCCTCTACGAGTCGAATTGTCTGCAACCGAGCCCGAATACTGCGAAATCGTTTCATCCAGCGCAGCACCGGCGCCCATTCTGAGGAGTTGTTATGGCGACCATCATGGTGATCGACGACGAACCATCCATCCGTGGTCTTCTGCGGGAGGTCTTGGAACGATCAGGGCACAAAGTCGTCGAAGCGAAAGACGGGCGGGAGGCGCTGGATCTTTATCAAAAACATAAAGCCGACCTGTTGATCATGGACCTGCTCATGCCCGAGGTCGATGGACTGGAGGCGACTCTGCAACTGACCCGCGAATACATGGATACGAAAATCATCGCGATGACCGGCGCACAAGGGGACCGGAACTTTCTGGATATCGCGAAACTCTTCGGCGCTCATCGGACATTCGAGAAGCCCTTTGACTTAAAAGAAATGCTGAAGGCCGTGGAAGCGGAGCTGGCCCAGAAGTAATCCACAGTCCTCTCCGCGCCTCCGGTCTTTCGCTGGAAGCCTTCACGAAGGAAAATCTGCTGGAAACCCCGCCCTGCTTCTGCAAGAATCGAACGGTGCAGCGGACAGCCACCATCGAACATCCGTGTTTCTAACACCTACTCACGCATGGCGTCTCTGGTGTGCCTGGAGCATGCTGATCGTGCTCGTGGGCATCCTCCCACTGCACAACTTTGTCGGCCACGCACATTGGCAATACATTCGGTGGGTGCCGACGCCGGACCAGCTCAGTTCGCCCGCCGTCCTCCTGGATCTCGGCCTCGATGCCGCAGCCAACATCCTGCTGTTCGTCCCGTTCGGCCTGCTCTACACCCTGCGTGGATTGGGCGGCAAATCCTTCTCGCCGGGCCTGATGATGCTCATGGCCTTCAGCCTCTCCTTCGGCATCGAGTTCTACCAGGTCTATTGTCACAATCGCAGCACATCGCTCCTAGACCTGCTGGATAACGTAATCGGGGCCTATATCGGGATGAGATTGGGACTGTTCTATCTCAGGAAGAAAACGGGCGACGTGATGGAACCCGCGACGTAACAGGCTGCGGAAAAACTCGATTGTTGCGCAATCGGCTACGATGAACTCACTGCACGATGCCGGCAGGACAATAACCCGCGGGATGCGCAAAAAGGCCATCCAGCGTCGCGAGAACGAAGCCGGGGGACTTTTTCTACATCCTGCTAAGCCTACTGCCATCCTGTCGGATCATACCCGCGCTCACGCAGACAACGATCCACATAGTTGGTAAACGCCCCGCTGGGCGGCGAGCGTCTGAACAAGCTTCGCAGAAACCCGGCCGTCGCGCCGCCGGCTGCGCCGACCATGGCCCCACGTCCCGGATGTCCGAGAATCGCCCCGCCCACCGCACCGGCGGCTGATCCGACCGCCCCGCCTCCGACCGTGCCGGTTGCAACCTGCGCGGTTTTCCCTTGGCTGGGAGACGCCCCGGCTTGCTCGGCCAAGGTCATGCAATCTTTGACATCCGATTCGGCGGCGTCGGCGCCGACCTGTCGATAGTGATCGTTCGGGTAGAGAATCGGCTTGGGCCCCGCACAACCGGCGAGCAGCAGACCCGCGGCACAGATGAGGATCGTTTGCTTCATGACTCACAGGTCCTCTGCTCCAAGCGGAGCGGACAAGGGGGACCGGCGCCATCAGCGGAAACCTGATGCATACTGAGGCTTAGATGCGTCCTCCCAGATCCTTCCGTTGCAACGTTCGCATCATCACCGAATCGTTATAGGCCACTTCGCTCAAAGCATCCAGGATATGAAGCCCTTTACTCGCCGCCAATTCTTTGGCCTTCGCGTAGTTCTTCGCGCTGAAGCGGGCGACTGCCGGCTGGCCGTTGACGATCTGACAGGCCAGCACTTCTCCGGCGGCCACATCCATCGTCCCCCCCTCTTCCACGAGTTTCTTTGCCTGCGGCACCGTAATCTGGTGCAACTGCGCAAACTCCTCCAAGCCGCCCGTCTCCACAAGACGTCCGTCAGGCATGATGCAGAGCCGCTTGAAATGGGGAGACCAGTCTTTGCGGAAGTCGATGAACTTGATGTCGCCGCCCTTCGCCACCGCACGGTCGAGGGTCCGGTAGTCGAGGCCGAGATTCTTTTTAGCCAGCTTGGTTTTTAATTCTTCGGGAAGCGTTCGATAGAACACCTCCGTCGCCGCCTCGATCAACGGCACCCCGCGCGACCGGGCCCATTGCTCCGCCTCGGCGAATTGCATCAGGTCGAGCACCCAGGTCTGTTTCGGCGTGGCACCGCCGGCATCGATCCGGCAGGCAAACAGTCCACGCGTCAGCACTCCGCCCACTTGGGGATATACATAGACGCCGCCCTCGGTCAGCAACTGCGTCATCTGCTCCAACGGCACATCGTAACTTTCGGCTAGAATTTTAGCATGCGCTGCCAGATCTTCCGGCAATGTCATGGCGCAAGCCGTGACGTTACCCGGCGCATCGAACTCCGAATAATCTTCGATCACGTTATACAACACCGGCGGCTTCGGCTTTTCGATCTTCTTCTTAATCTTAAACATAATGCGCTCGTTCCTCGTCTCCCGTCGTTCCTCTCTCGTTCAGAACCGTCCTTCGCAATCACTCCTGCCGGAGGTGATGATAGGGAGGAAGCGTCATGAGCCGCTGGTCGTCCACCGGTCCACCGATCGTAAAATGATACAGTGATTGGATGGACAGATCCTTGATGCCCACCACCTCATGCACAGGGTCGTCGAAAAAGCAGCCGATCCCCGTACCCCGCACACCTGCTGCCTCTGCTTCGAGATAGAGCACTTGCCCGATCAGGCCCGTCTCCCAGAACAGGCGTGGATACCACCAAGCCCCGCCCTGCCGCAAGCGGCCCTCGAACTCCGCCAGCATCCCGAGCGAGAAGGCACTGTCTCCCGCAATCCCCTGTTGGCAACTGACTTGCGCCGCCAGTCGTTGCGCATTGCCCTGCAGCAGCCAGAACAAAGGAAGATCTTCTGGACAACCGGGCGCCGGGGTCCATTCCAATTCAGGATTCATCGACTGCCGCAGAAACGGCAGCTTGCCCGGGTCACGCGCCAGCATATACAGCCCGGCCTCCAGCCCTTCGACACGATGCACGAACAGCATAAGATGAATTGCCGGTTCCCACGGCAAAACATCCCACGGCATGGGCCTCTGCAGTTGCGGTCGCTCCACGCGAGGCATCACCCGCTGCAGGATGTGAAAGAAGGTAGCGGCGGAAATCGAGGTGCGGGCATCGAACGACACGGCACTGCGACGCTGTCTGATGAGCGCCGCTGCGTCGCTTGTCGTTGGTGAAGCATGACGCGGCCCGGACGAAACCGAGCCCTGCGACAACTGAATGGCACGATGTTCCGTCGCTGTCTTCCAGGAGGCTTCAGCCACCTGGTCGATGACGTCCCAATGCACCCCATGTTCCCGGCTCAATTCGTTGGCCTTCCCATGCCACGGCCCCGCAGCCATAGCATCGACTGCCGCCTCCTCCAAAGTCAGCAACAGATCCTGACCATCCCGTGTCACGACTGGGGATCGACGAGTCGCGTCCTCACCCGGCCAGATTACGGCGAGACAATCGGGATGTTCGGGTTCCACTTCGCTGAAATCATCCACCCGGTGTGTCCCCAATATCTTCGCAACCTGATTCTGAGCCGCCCCATCCAGCAGGCTCATCTTCCAACCGAGCGTCGCCGCCGCAATACGTGCCGACCCGATGGCGTGGCCGACATCATGGTTGCAGTAACGAAATGCCCGCTCGCCGTACTTCCAGGCTTCACGCCAATGGACCGAGGTAAGACCGAACAGCAAGGCGCCGGACGGAAAGGGAGCCAAAAGTCGCGAGATGGCGGCCGGCGAATAACCAGCGCGTAACCCCAGACCATGTTCTCTCGATGCGTAATGATAGAGCCCCGGCTTCAGGTTCAGCCCCTCGGTCGGCGGCAGAAGGACATAACCTTCCGTGGGATGGAGATTGCCGGACGAGGGATTGTTGCGCAACGCCCATTCCGACTCTCCGGCCTTTTTCCAGGCCGACAACCCGAGGGCCAGCTCGAAGAACCGTGAGATGGTGCGGTTCGTCAACAACTGCGCAGGCACGGCGCCCGGTTGATAGATGGCGCTGTAGGACGGCGACCGCGGTTCGTCCTCAGGCTTCAACAAGGGCAACCGGATCAACTGCGCCCCCTCAAATCGCCGAAAGGGATCAGGCTGGTTCGCCCAATCCAGGTACCCCAAGGACCGCGCATAACGATTGAAATGGTGTTTGGTTCGAACGTGATAGGCGATCACACGATCGACCGGATCGGTTGAAAGCAGCTCAGTGGAAGTGGTGTTAGCCGGTTGTTCAGGAGTCATGGCGGCAGTCTAACGAGGCGGAGGAAGGAAAGTAAACGCGCGGCCGCCTCATCCCAGCAGTCGGGCAATGCCGAACGCGGCCGCCGCAGCAAGACCCCCGACCAGCACGGTTTGAAATCCACCGCGCCAAGGCGGCACGCCGGTAAAGCCACTCTTGACGAAGCCGAACACAAACAAGGCAACGGGAGTCACTGCCACCGACCACCACAGCGCCGTGTGGATCTCGGAAACGATCATGTAAGGCAGCAAGGGAATAAGTCCGCCGACGACATAGGACAGCGCGATGGTCCAGGCGCTGATCCGCGCCCGCGTCGGATCCGGCTCATCCAACCCCAGTTCGAACCGCATCATAAAATCCACCCACTGTGCCGGATTGGCCTGGAGCCTCTCGATCAACGGAGCGATCTCCTCATCGCGCAATCCATAGCCGCGAAAAATCTCGGACACTTCTTCGGCTTCCCGTTCCGGAATATGCTGCGTCTCCCGCAACTCCCGCAGACGCTCCGACGCGTAATGTTCCACATCCGTCCTTGCCGCGAGGTACCCGCCCAAGCCCATGGCAATCGAACCGGCCGCGATTTCAGCCAAGCCCGCCGTGACTACCAGACCAGAGGAGGTCACTGCGCCGGACAATCCCGCCGCAAGGGCAAACGGCACGGTCAATCCGTCGGCCATACCGATCACGATATCGCGAACCGTCGCGGTGGCCGTGAAGTGTTTTTCAATGTGAGGAGTCACGGGCATTGGCGCACTCTTTTCCGGGAATGCACCATCCCCTACGCCTCTTGAATACGCACAAACTCCCGGGCGTTGCGCAGATCTTCATGCGTGCAGAGTTTCAATTCCAGCAAAAGATGCTCCAACGCCGCGACCCGTGCAGCCACCTCCGGCAGCACCACATCGATCCGCTCCACAAGATCCTGCAACCGGCGGGTCATCCCAGCCTCACCGCTTTTCGTCGCTGCGCCTTTCCGTTTCTGTCCGACGGAACGATTGCGGCCGGACTGCCTTGGCACTTTCCTTTTGGGTGGCATAGATCCCTCCTGGTTAGGCTGTTTGTGTACGCGCCTTCGTGGCGCCGGTCAAGCACAGGATGTGGAGAAGGAGAGCTCCCAGTACATAATAAAACCTCATGTGATCATTAAAGTTTAAAACTGGAGGAATCGGCCCATGCATGGAACCGGGTGCGGCGGTCAGGCGGCTTACAGCAGCTACGACTCCCCTACTGCTCACACCTGAAGCGGCTAGAAGGCAATAGGGGCGAGTCGAACCGGATACTGGTTAATTTATTACTTGAGGATTAACAAGGTGCGGCATGCTGCGGGACCGGGCCATGTTCCAAATGGTCGGACAGACTCCAGTTGGAGGGGATCGACGAGTTGGAGGGGAATATCAGAAGCAAGGTCCGTATCCGCCGACGAGCCGTCTCAGAGATCGAGCGGATCGTCGCGAACTCGATAGTAGATCTCCGTTCGGCTCAGAACCTCGGCAACGGAAGCCTCTGCGACCGTCTGAAGCGAAACAGAAGACCGTTCAGGCGTAAACCGGCGCGTTGCCCGGTTTCCACTTGATACCGCAGCCGATGCTGGGCGTTTGATCGGGATTCACCGGCTTTCCGCTCAAGGCGGCATCAATCGCGGCGCGGAGATCTCGGCCGGTGACCGGCCTGTTGTTGCCGGGGCGCGAGTCGTCCAATTGACCTCGATACACCAGCCGACGCTGCCTATCGAACAGGAAAAAGTCCGGCGTGCAGACAGCCCGGTAGGCCTTCGCTACCTCCTGCGTGTCATCGCAGCAGAATGGAAAGGTCAACGCGAGCCGCTCGGCCATCTCCTTCAAGCGCGGAGGCGCGTCGTCCGGATACGACTGCGCATCGTTGCTGCTGATTGCGATGATCCCGAGCCCGGTATTTGTATAGTCTCGCCCGATCCTGGCGATCTCCTGCTCCACGTGCACCACATAGGGGCAATGGCGGCAGATGAACATCACCAGCAAGGCCGATGAAGCGGCGAAGGAATCGAGCCGATAGACCTGACCGCTCACCACATCGCGCAACATAAACGTCGGGGCACTCGTGCCCAACGACAGCATGAACGACTCGACAGCCATATCCACCTCACCAGATTCTGCATCGCACCTGTTTGAACCCGTCGCCTCACCGCCCGTCGACTCTACAAGCCTCTTGCCGACGACTCAAGCCCGAGAGCTCATTGACCTGCTTTTCACTCCCCGCGTATGCTGAGGGAAAGACTTGCCTGCACCTGTTGGACGGGCAGCACCACAACACGATTCACAGCTCACGCTTCACGAAAGAGTCCTCTATGCAATTCGATGCCGCCCTCGCCGCTCAAGATACCCTGCAGGAATCGGAAATCGAACTCGGTGCCGATTGGGATCTCGCCGTTGAACTCGAAAACACATTTTCGTCCAACGCCGGTTCCACAGCCCGCGAAGCCTATGAACAGTTGCTCGCGCTGGCCGGTCGCCATCCTGACGCACATCATTTCCAGGCCTTCTGTATCTACATCACCTGGCAGCAGGTCACAGAAGAGACGATCGCTCGCCATTTTCAGACCGGAATGACACTCTCTGAGACCTATCTAGCCTCGCCTGAGGGAAAGGATCCGCGCCATCTTACCTATGTTACCGAATTGCTCGACTCGTTTCGCGCCGGTTTGGGGCTGGACGAAGAGGACGACATCGTAGTGGAATTTCGCAAAGACACTCCCAAGGGCGGCGACTGACCCAAGCCGTGAAACGTGAAACGTTTCAAGAGCGAGATCCAAGCGACGAGAGACGAACGACGGTCTAAGATATGGCTGAAAACGACAAACACCGCGCGCGTATTTTTCTCCATCGGGGTGATCTCGTCCAGGCTCGCGCCGCCTGGGAGGCGGCCGTTAAGGACGACCGGCTAAGCGGGACTCAACGCGAACTGTCAAATAGCCTGGGGAACCTCGGCAACACCTATGCTCTGGCCGGCGACCTGGAGAAGGCCGACGTCTGCTACAAAGAAGTGCTGACGATCCAACGCGGTGAACAGGATCCACAGGCCATCGCCCATACACTCGTCAATCTCGGCAACCTCTACATCGGCGCCGACCGGCCGGAGAAGGCCCGCCCCTACTATCTCGAAGCGCTGGATCTCCTCAAGCCACTCAACGACCATCGCGCCCTCGGCATCCTCTACCACAACCTGGCCATGGAAGAGGCCCGGCAGCGCCATTGGGATGAGTCCATCCGGTTGTTCACGCAAGCGCTGGACTCCCACCGCGTGGTCGGCAACGAAGAAGGCCTGGCCGGCACCTATAGTCTGTTGGGAAAGACTTTCCTCGGCAGCGGCCGCACAGTCGAGGCGGAACGTTGCTTCAACAATGCCTCCGAGCATTTCATCAAGCTCGGCAATCCGGCCGGCGAAGCAGCGGTCCTCAGGGAGTTGGCGGATCTCTACGAACAACGGCAGGATACGGTCGCGGCCATCCGCTGCGTGGAACGGCTGCACCATCTGGCACTGGGGACCGGTCGCGCCCCCGCTGCCGCCGACCGCGAACGGCTCGCACGACTCCGCGCAGCCCGTAGCTGAATGAACAAAGGTGATGGTAGAATCCCGCATTGCCGGGCCAGTCAATCACGCTTCTGAAGGAGCCTCATGGATATCAGCGCATTTCGACAAATGGTTGAGAAGAACCCGAAAGGATTCCTGGGTCGCTACGGCCTAGGCAATAAGATTTTGCAGGAAGGCGGCAGCGTCGAGGAAGCCGCCGAGCACCTCACCGTCGCCACCCAATTGGATCCGACGCATGTAGCGTCGCACCTCGCCCTAGGGCGGGCCCTGGTGTCACTAGGCAAGAAGGAAGAGGCCAAGCCCGTCCTGAAGGCCGGGATCGATGCAGCCGTCTCCGGTCGATCCAACGGCGGTGTGGATCTGGTGCCGGAACTGCAACAACTCTTGAGGACGCTCGGATAAGCCGGTGGGAGGAACTATGACTCTTGATGCAGCCAGACAACGGATCGAATCTGCGATCACGCAATACGGTCAGCATGCAGCCATGGCCATCGAACTGGTCATCAATGAAGTGCGCTCCGACTTGGGACGAGACGCCGTGAATGAATTGATCGACGAGTTCGACCTCGAACTGATGTACAACATCGCCCCGATGGAATCCGACTACTCGAACAGCTGAGCCCGCATGGAGATGTTACGCACGGCCCCCGCAGGGTGCTCGAAAAGACGATCCAACGAGGCCGCAGACGAGGAAGACCCGGAGACGTACGTTGAAAGATACGTTGAGAAGGATTCCGAGTCGAACACGACGTTGGGGGTCGTTTTCAGCAACCTGCCATGCCGCTGATCTGGTGTTCCATTTCAGGTCACGGTTACGGGCACGCGGCGCAAGTGGTACCGGTGCTCAACGCCTTAAAACGGCTGTTCCCGAACCTCAGCGCCATTCTGAGAACAAGCGTGCCCGCCGGCTTCTTCGAACCTCGCCTCACTATTCCCTGGCAACTCAGCGTGGGGCAGCAGGACATCGGCTGCATCCAAGACGGGCCGCTGACGATCGACGTGCCCGGCACCTGGGCGGCCCATGCTTCGCTGCACGCCGACTGGGAAGAAAAAATCGAAACTGAAGCCGGGCTTATCCGCAGCGCCGGACCGGCCTGTGTCCTTTCCGATATCTCACATCTCGGCATTGCCGCCGGCTCCTCCACCGGCATCCCGACGGTCGGCCTCTGCTCTTTGTCCTGGGATCTGGTTCTGGAGCCGTTCGCCGATCCCAACCGGCGCGAGCACGCGACGATTCTTCACCAGATCCGAGAGGCCTATGCTAAGGCGAACTGCTTTCTGCGCGTGGCGCCGGCTCTGGCGATGACCGCATTTCACCCTGTCCGTGAGATCGGTCCCATTGCGGAACCGGCCGTTCCTCAGCCTGCGATGCTTCGCAAGGCCATCGGCGCCGGGCCATCCGAGCGTATCGTGCTGGTCGGGTTCGGCGGCATCGCCCTGCGGGAGTTTCCCTTCGAACACATGGAAGCGATGGACGGCTTTCGCTTCGTTGTGGATGGCGCCGTGCCGGATGGACTGACTCGCGTCCTGTCGCTGGCCTCCCTGGGCATGACATTTAAATCGGTGATGGCGTCCGTCGACATGATCCTCACCAAACCAGGGTACGGCACGATTGTCGAAGCCGTGGCGCTCGGAATCCCGGTCGTCTATGTGCGCCGATACAATTTCCCCGACGAGCCGCCCCTGGTCGATCACCTGCACCGGTATGGTCGTGGTGCGGAGCTCTCTCTCGCCGATTTTCTCCAGGGACGATGGCAGGCTGCCATCGCACAAGCCTTCGCCTCCACGGTTTCATCGACGCCGCCTCCCCTGACCGGCGCAGAAGAGGCCGCGCACATCCTGAAGGACTACGTATGAGTCTGTGCCTGACGCCCCTTCTCGACACTGCCGTCGATCGCTCCTGAACATCGTCAGCAGGCCGCGAACGGCTGTTCAACATCTGCCGACGGATTCTCACATCCGATTAGTCGTTTTTCTCGTAGAGTGTTATAGTGTGCCCTGTCCGATCCGGAGAATGGTGTCCGCGCCCAGGCCGACTGCATGGAAGCTGCCTCCCGACAAGCTGCATCGACGATCGACCCCAAAGTCCTGGCCCGCGTGGCCAAGGGCGATCAACAGGCGTTCGGCCAACTCTACGATCAATCGAGCACGCTGCTCTTTACCCTCGCATACCGCATTTTGAACGACCGCGATGAAGCTGCGGAATTACTGCAGGAGGTCTACCTGGAAGTGTGGCGCAAGATCGCCAAATACGACGTCGGCCGTGGAAGCCCGATTGCTTGGCTGGTGACGCTCACACGCAGTCGCGCCATCGACCGGCTTCGTGCACGCGCATCGCGCGGGCAGCATGTCGTCGCTGATTCGTTCGAACATCCCCTGGTTTCGCGCACACCCGATGTCAGCCCGAATCCGTACGAAGCCCGCGAAGATACCGAACTGCGCCAGATGATGGCGAAAGCCATCCTCGAGCTGCCGCTTCCGCAACAACAGGCCATCGAGATGGCGTTTTACCAGGGCCTGACTCATACGGAGATCGCCGCCAAGCTGAACCAGCCGCTGGGGACGGTAAAAACGCGAATCAAACTGGCGATGTCCAAGCTCCGCGCGTCATTGCAACAGACCTTGCCGCAGGGTGAAGGGATATGACACACGAGGAACTGGAAGATGCGGTCCCCCTCTATGCGATCGGCGCCCTCGAACGTTCGGAGCGACAGGCCATCGAGGCACACCTGCTATCAGGATGTTCGGCCTGCCATACCGCGCTGAAGGACTATCAAACGGTCGCGTCTCTACTGCCTTTCGGACTTACCCCCGCGACACCTCCGAATACCCTCAAAGCCAAAATCATGATGGCGCCGCCCCCGATACCGGGGGCGGTAGAGGCCGAGCAGTCCGGTCCTAAGTCGAGCCTGGAACCGGGCGAATGGATGAACCATCTGTTCCCGCCCATCGCGCCGGCCCGCTCGCTGCCGTTCCGTCTCGCCATGGGGATTGCTGCGGCTGTTTTGATCGTGGGAGGCGGGTATCTCGCATGGTTGTCCTATACGCAGACGTCTCAGCGTTCGAACGAGATTCAGCAACTGCAAGCCGCCGTGCAGCAGGAGACCGCGCGCGCGGCTACCCTTCAGTCGGAATTGCAGCAGCGTGAACAGACCATCGGCACGCTCAAGTCGGAAATCGACCAACGGACCACGGAGGTCGCGGAACTCCGCGATCAATTGCTGCAGCGGGAAGCGGAACTGGACGATGCACACACCCAGCTGGCCCAGAACGAATCCTCCCTGCAACGCCTGGCCAGGCAGAACGAAGAATTTGCCGGGCTGTTCAAGAACCCCTCTTCAAAAGTCGTGTCACTGGCCGGATCCGATATGGCCAAATCGGCAGGGGCCTTCCTGCTATTCGACCCCGTAACCAAGAAGGCCTGGCTCTACGCGTACAATCTCCCGGCCTTACCGAGCGGCAAGGTGTACCAGCTGTGGGCCATCGATGATAAACCGGTGAGCGCAGGCGTCTTCGGACTGGATGCGGGACTGAAAGCCCGCATGCTCATCAGGAATATGACGGAGTTTTCGCGGATGAAGAAATTCGCCGTGACTGTGGAACCGGACGGCGGACGCCCGGAACCGACCGGCGCGATTTACTTGATCGGACAGATCTAACCGGCGGGAACTCACCCTTCCACTCGCACCTCCTCCCGATGCCATTCCACAGGATGAACGTGTTAGCATGCAGGCGGATTGCCGATTGCGGCAAATTCAACTCCTGACCGGATTCAGCCGACGACACGATGCTCCCCCTCGACGATCTCGATACCCGCTTCATGCAACAAGCCCTGGCACTTGCGCGGTCGGCGCCCTTGATCGGCGAAGTACCGATCGCCGCGTTACTGGTACATCAGGGCATGGTGATCGCTCAGGCCCACAATCTCAGGGAGACGAGGCAGGACCCGACGGCTCACGCGGACGTGATCACCATTCAGGACGCAGCACGGCGAACGGGCAGCTGGCGACTCCTCGATACGACCCTCTATGTCACGCTGGAACCCTGCACGATGTGCATCGGCGCAATCGTGCTCGCTCGCATACCACGGCTGGTCTTCGCGGCCACCGATCCCAAAGCCGGCGCCTGCGGATCCATCATGAATATTCCCCCTGAGCCGAGACTGAACCATCGCGTGGAGGTCATCGGAGGAGTCTGCGCTGAAGAAAGTCAGGCGCTGTTACAGAACTTCTTTCGGCAGCTGAGACAAGACACAGCGCGGCGGGGAACAGCCTAGCGAGGCAAACCTGTACTCGAATCCCACAGTCGCACCTGGCAGGCCGGCCCCTCAACGGCGAGGGCTCCCGATACGTCATCGGCCAACGAGAGGGATTGCACCAGCCAGTTCGTATCGAGGACTCCAGAGTCGGTCATCCGCACATGAGCGAGTGGCGATCCGCCAGCGAAGAGGATTTCGAATCGATCCAGTCCGAGCGACAACCCCACCCCACGCCCTTTGAGATAGGCCTCCTTCGCCGTCCAATAGCGATAGAACAATCGCTGCTGCGCGTCCCCTTGTACCTGAATAATCCGTTGTGCTTCTCCTGCCGCAAAAAACCGCTCCGCGAGCTTGCACGCATCCACATCCGGCCTGCGCGCCTCCACATCCACGCCGACGGCCCGGCCGGTCGCCACCGCCACCACGGCATACGCCCCTGAATGGGAAAGGCTGAATTGGATGTCCTGCGCAGTAGAGGACTGACCGCTCAGAGCGGGCTTGCCATGGGCTCCGGCTGCAAACTCAATCTGCGTGGCTGCTCTGCCCACGTAGCGGGCCAGAATGGCGCGAAGTAAACCGTGTGACAGGATGAACCGGTGGCGATCCCGATCGAAGGCAAACCGGGCCGCACGCGTCTGTTCATCATGGGAGAGCAGTGCGGCAAGGGCGGCGCGTTGGCCCTCATGCCGGGCAAGACAGCAGACCCAGACATGCACCTCCGGCCGGCTCAGGGCGGGCAATGGAGAAGAATCTCTGAAGGGAATCGACAATCCTGACATGGGTTGAGATAGGCGATACACCAACCTTGCATTACGCCGAGGAGCGGTTCACCGGTTTGAACTCCGAAGTCGTCCGGTGAGAGCCGGTTGCAGCGGTGGCCTGCTGAATTTCCACAACCTTGCCTTCTTCCAGTTTTAACACGCGGTCGCCCGCATGGAAATACCGGTCGTCATGGGTCACCACAATGACGCCTTTGCCCCGTGCCTTCAACTCCGGCAACAGCTCACCGTAAAACACTTCCTTATATTGAGGATCCTGATCGGCCGCCCATTCGTCGAAGACATAAAACGGTCGATCTTCCAACATGGCCGTGACCAGAGCCAGGCGCTTCCGTTGCCCCTGGGACAAGTGGATGGTTGAATACTCGCCGTCCCGAATCGTGACCTTGTGTTGGATCCGGAGGGTTTTCAACCAGCCCTCTGCCTGACTGTCAATGAGGGCCGGATCGAGTCCCAGCAGCTTCTTGAAGAGGTAGTAATCGGAAAACACCGCCGCGAAATGCTGCCGGTACCAGTCCTGGTTCGCAGGTGTGATCGGTTCGCCGTTCAGCCCGACCTGCCCCTGCTGCGGAAGATAGAGCCCGGTAAGCACCTTTACGAAGGTGGACTTCCCGCTGCCGTTTCCTCCGATGATAAAAACCAACTCGCCGGTCCGGACCGTCAGATTCAACGGCCCGAGGCTGAACGACCGCTCATCCTCGCCTTTCGGTTCATAGGAGAACACCGCTTCCGAAAACTCCAGCAATTGCGTCCCCTGCGTCACCTGGCGCTCGGCTCCGCCTTCCCGACCCCCTTCCTCCAACGCCAGCCCCAGCATTTCGATCTTCTCCAGCGCCACCTGACCGCGGCTCAGGGTGGGCACCATCCCGAGCAAACCCCACATCGGACCGATCATATAGAGCATCGCGAACGCATATCCTGTCAGAGATTCCCCCGACAACGACAACCATCCGGGAAAGAGCAGGAGAATGACCCCGATCAATCCATAGAAGAGCATCTGCGTCCAGGAGTCGGTGGTGAGGTATTGTTTCGTCGTCACCAGATTGTAGTGCCGAAGCGCCTCGGCAGCCTGACGGATATCCGAATCGACGAAGGTTTCCCGGCGCCCGCGATGCAACATCAGCTCTTTCATGCCTTCCGTCAGGCTGCGAAAATGCTCGAAGAGGACCCCCTTCGCATCGCGAACCGCCAGGGACGACCGCAGCACCCGGCTATACAGTTGCCGGTATCCGATCAATCCGAACAGGGCCAGAATGAGCACGCCGAGAAAGGCCTGCCACGAAAGCCATGCGAGATAGAGGGAGCAACCGGCAAGGATCGCGACATTGATCGCCAGACCCGGCAACCCGTTCACCGCCCAGGCCATGGCATTTGTATCATCCGTCAGCGTGGCCAGAATTTCATGCGCCCCGCGACGTTCCAACGTGCGATAGGGTGCTTGCACCACCTTCCAACAGAGATCCATTCCGAGCTTCAGGATCGTTTTTTGCGCGAAGGTGACGAGCAACAGTTGGGAGAGGTAGTTCGACACGACTTTCAGCACCGCCAGGCCGATGAAGGCCACGGCAAACAGCTCCGAGGTCGCCCCGGCGCCGTTGATGAGTTTGTTGATGACGGCGAGCAGGCCCACGCTGGACAGACCGGCCAACAGACCGGTCAGGACCATCAGTACCATCATGCTTCGGGCGTCGCGGAGCAGGAACAGGAGAAACCGGTACATTTTCATCATCGTGAGGAGGCTTTCGTGTTGCCGAACCTAGGCCGCCCTGGAGGAAGGCCCTTTGCCCCGATCGTCAGGCTTGTTCCGGAGCACCGCCCAGGCTTCCTGCCAGAACGTCTTCAGGTGGTGCGCCAGCTCCTGCACATGCGGTGCGACAAATAACCGCCCTGAATCCTCGGCCGGAAGATAGATCGTACGGCTCATTCCCATCGCAGATTCGCCGAAGACCAGCCGCGTATCATCGCCGGAGTTCGTCAGCGGATGTTTGGAGGCAATCACGTTCAAGACCTGCCCACGGAACGGCTTCAGATCGTACCGCGCCACAGCATGAAAAGTGGCATACGTCACCTGGTCCTTGTACAGGAACTCATCTTGATGCTCGGCCGCTTCAGTATGGTGCATGAGATTCCAAATCCGTTTCAACTTTCCTCGCCAGAACGGCAGCCATTCTCGGATCGGCAGTCGCCGCATGAGACGAAGATAGGTCCTGATCTTCATCCACACGAACAACATCGGCCAGAGCAGGTAGGGAGGACGACTCCAATGCGTCATGTAGGAGCGCGGGTGCCAGGATTCCATGACAGTCAGAATCACCTGCTCCCCTTGCGCCGTGAGCTGTTGGGCAATCTCGTAGGCTGCCAGGCCGCCCGTGCAGGTTCCGCCGATGAGGTACGGTCCATGGGGTTGAATCGACCGTATTTCCTCAATGTAATGCGTGGCCATCTCCTCCACACGCATGAATGGTTTTTCTTTTCCGTCGAGGCCACGAGCCTGGAGTCCATAAAACGGTTGCGTATCCCCAAGGAGCTTCGCAAGACTCGCAAATACGAGCACGGTGCCGCCGACTCCGGGACCCGCAAAAAAGGGAGGATGCTTCCCTTCCGGGTGAATCGCGACCAACGACCG
>JBEIQG010000118.1:0-11547 GCA_040376625.1 Nitrospira sp.
CGTTGGACTATACCGCCAACGGTGAGCACCTGGGCAAGACACTCGGGCAGGACCTGCGGCAAGGCAAAGCGACCCTGCCGTTGTTGCACCTGTTGCAACACTGCTCGGAACCGGATCGGCAGTTGATCAAGGATCGCATGGAAACCCGGACTCTGACGGATGAGGAACTTCGCCGCATCGTGGCCTTGATGCAGGAGTATGGGTCCATCGCCTACTCGATGGAGCGGGCACGCGCGTTCGTCGCCGCCGCCAAACGCGATCTCGACCTGTTCCACGACAACACCGCCAAGCGCGCCCTGGCCATTGCCGCCGATTACATGGTGACTCGCGACCGCTGAGTTGCCGCCGCCCGGTTTCACAACGCCCACGCTCTGCTGACAGCGCGTACTCGTTCAGCAACAACCCCGGCTCACCGCCGGGCGAACAGGACCACACCGCACCCACGAGAGAAAAGGATAGGAACCCGCATGGCACACGTCATTCCCTTTCACGGTACACTCTACAATCCTGCGACCGTCGGCGACGTCCGCCAGGTGGTGGCACCCCCATACGATATTATCGACGCGACGTTGCAGAAGACCTTGCACGATCGCCATCCGAACAACGTCATTCGCCTGGAACTCGGGTACCAACAGCCGGGCGATACCGCCGGGGACAATAAGTACATCCGCGCCGCAGGCGCGCTCAAGGAGTGGCTCAAGTCCGGCGCCTTGCGTCGGGACGACAAGCCGGCCATCTACTATCACACCATCGAATACCAGCCGCCCTATTCAGCCCCCGGCACACCGACCAAAGTCTTCAAAGGCTTTCTCTCAACCGTCGAGTTGGAAGAGTTCGGGTCCGGCAAGATCTACCCGCACGAGAATACACGCGCCGCAGCCAAAACCGACCGGTTCAATCTGCTCGAAGCCTGCCGCGCAAACTTCAGTGCGATCATTTCGCTCTATTCTGATCCGCAGAACGACGTACTCACCTTGATCGAGCAGTCCATCGCCTCCGACAAACCACGCATCGATTTTCAGGATGACGTAGGTTTCCGCCAGCGGCTATGGAGCGTGACCGATCCGGCAGTGCTCGCCAAAGTCGTCGAGATCATGCATGCGAAGCAGCTCTTCATCGCCGACGGGCATCATCGGTATGAAACAGCACTCAACTATCGCCGCGCGCGACGTCAACAGGCTGGCGCCCCCACGGGGCCTCAGCCCTACGACAATGTCCTGATGCTGTTCGCCAGCCTTGAGGACAAGGGCCTGACCGTTCTGCCGACGCACCGTGTGCTCACGACGGGTGTCCCGACCCCGAAAGAATTGTTGCGCATGCTCGATCCCGTCTTCGAAGTGGCGGCACTACCCTTTCAAGCGGGCAATGAGGCGCAGGTGCGGGCACAATTTATCGAAACCCTCCGCAGCCGTGGGCAGTCCGTTCCGATGTTCGGGCTGGCACTCAAAGACGATCCGCAGTATTACCTGTTGACCCTGCTAGCCGCACATCGCCCGTCGGCCTCGACCTCACCGCGCGACCGGCTCGATGTGTCCCTGTTGCAGCAGCATGTAGTCGCTACGCTCTGCCCCAGCCAGCAGGAACAGGAAGCGATGCTGTATTCGAAAGACGATCACGAGGCGTTGAATTGGGTGCGCCAGGGGACCGGCACCGCCGCATTGCTGCTGAACCCGACCAAAGTCGCCGAAGTGAAGGCCGTGGCCTCTGCGGGCGAGCGGATGCCGCACAAGTCGACCTACTTCTTCCCCAAACCGCTCACCGGTTTGGTCATGAACGTGATGGAAGGTTAACCGGGAAGAGCGACGGGCTGACAACCTATAGCCGGCAGCGAAACCGATGAAGGCGAAAGTTTTAATTGTCGACGACGATCAGGACATCGTCACGATGTTGCAGGATCGGTTGGACGCGGGCGGCTACAAAACGCTGACCGCCTCCGATGGCCTGCGCGGCATCGAGCTCATCGAGCAGGAATCTCCGAATCTGGTCCTGCTGGACCTCTATCTGCCCCGCCTCAAGGGCATGGACGTGCTCAAACGCATGGCCCAGAACAAGCAATGTGAAGACATCCCGGTGATCGTCATGACCGCCGCCGGCACGATCCCCGACGCCGTGGAAGCCATGCGCCACGGAGCCTACGACTTCCTGACGAAGCCGCTCGAAAAAGATCATCTCCTGATCGTGATTCAAAAAGCGCTGGAACGGGATTCTCTCAAGCGGCAGGTAGCCGCCCTCCAATCGGACGTGCAAAACCGGTATGCCACCATCGTCGGCGACAGCTCGAAGATCAGAGCCATCATCGAATCCGCCCGCCGCGCCGCCAACTCGGACGCCAGTATTCTCCTCCTCGGGGAAAGCGGCACCGGCAAGGAACTCTTCGCCCGCTCCATCCACCAATGGAGTCCGCGCCAGAGCATGCCCATGGTCGTCATCAATTGCGTGGCGCTCACGGAAACGCTGCTCGAAAACGAACTGTTCGGCCACGAGCGCGGCGCCTTCACCGGAGCCGACCGGCTTCAAAAGGGCAAGCTTGAAATGGCGGAAGGAGGAACGGTGTTTCTCGACGAGATCGGGGACATGCCGTTGCCGCTGCAGGCGAAGCTCCTGCGCGTGCTCCAAGACAAGGAATTTCAACGGGTCGGCGGCACACGTTCGGTCTCCGTCAACATCCGCTTCGTAGCGGCCACCAACAAGGATCTGAAGCAGGCCGTGAAGGCGGGGCAATTCCGGGAAGATTTATTCTTCCGGCTCAACGTCGTCAGCTTTACGCTCCCGCCTTTACGGGAACGGAGCGAAGACATCGTGCGGCTGGCCGAATTCTTCCTCAGACGCCATGCCTATGAAGCCAAACGCCCCGGCGTCTCACTGAGCCAGGCGGCCCGCGCGGCGCTGACCCACTATCCCTGGCCCGGCAATATCCGCGAACTCGACAATGTTCTCTCGCGCGCCGTGGTGCTCAGCCCGAGCGATGTCATCGAACCGGAATTTCTCGCCCTGTCTCCCGACGACGCAGCCGGGAGGGGCAGCACGGAACATGGGATTCCGTATCTGAACCTTACGTACCATGAGTCCATGGAAGCCCACAGTGCCTATATCATTGAGCGGGCATTGGAAAAAGCCGCGGGGAATCAGACGAAAGCGGCGGAGTTTTTAGACCTGCAGCGAACCTATCTTGCGCGATTGATTAAGCAGCGAAAGTCCACTCCCGACGAGTAACCAGGCAGGATGGTGAAAACGACCGCCGGCTTCGTGCTCGTTTCGTTCAGACCCTCCACGTACCCTGCGGGCACGCCTTGGCCTTCACTTGCTGCGGCCTTGCTGAACGGCCGTTTTGACCAACCCTGCTTCACCGAAGAAGTAGAGCCGTCCGACTTGGAGCCTACCGCACAGATTTTCTCCTGCCGCCGCGGTCCACACACTCTCGCCCTCAACGAAATGCGTTTCACGTTTTACGTGTCACGGGCATTCCGCTGGGCGTACCATCGGCAGTTCTGGCGGCGAGACTCAGCAACCCGGCCGCCGCATCCTGCTCTGCTTGCGCATACCGTTCCGGTGTGCCGACATCGCTCCAATAACCGCTGAAATCGTACCCGACGATCCTTTCTCCTTCTTGAACGCCGCGCACATAGGCGTCAATGATCGAGGATTCCTTCCCGACCGGCACATCACGCAGCAGACGCGGATGCAGAATATGGATACCGGCAAACATACGGCTGGTCGTTGATATCGTCTCCGAACGGCCTCGACCGGTGATGCGCACCACCTCTCCATGTTCCGTCACTTCGACCAGCCCCCAGCGGGCCGCCTCGGGGTCCTGCCGCAGCACCAGAGTCGCCGCGGCCTGTTGCGCCACGTGAAATGCGATCAAAGCGCCGAGATCCAGTTCGAACAACGTGTCGCCGTTGAGAATCAACACGGGCTCGCCATGAAAATGTGGCTCCGCCTGCTTGATCCCGCCTCCGGTGCCGAGAATGACAGGCTCAGGTGAATAGATGAGTCGCATCCCGAACGCCGAGCCGTCCCCCAGCGCCTGCGGAATCATCGCACCTAAATGATGGAGATTGATCACCACCTCGCGAATGCCATGACGCCTCAAGAGAAGGAGATTCCAGACGATCATCGGCGTGTCCGACACCGGAAGGAGCGGCTTCGGCATCGTATCGGTGAGTGGTCTGAGGCGAGTCCCGAGACCCGCCGCGAGAATCATGGCTTTCATGTGAGCCGGACGTGAACGGTGAACCGTACAACGTGAAACGCGCGCATTCGTGATTCTTGGCTGACAGGCCTGTTCACGCGTGGCCGCTGGCGGTTTTCGTGTGACGTTTCACTGAAGTTCAGGAACGTAGGGTGCTAGATGCTGACGCAATGTAGTCAGCTCAGGGTATTTGAACAAATTCCGTTTCACGTAGCCGAGAACACGAGGGATGTCGGCAAGAAATTTTGGGTTGTGTTTGACCCGATCGATGTAGACAAACCGGCCGGCGGCCTTGAGGTTGCGTTGAATACTGGTGAAATCGAACAGGCGACGAAACGCCGCCCGATCCGCCCACCCCTGCCCGTGGGCGGCAAGGCCGTCGAGAAAATGATCGACCAGCCCTTCCACCACCGAATCCTCCAACTCGATGTAGGCATCTTTCAGCAATGAGGCGAGATCGTAGGTGGCCGGGCCCATGAGGGCATCCTGAAAATCGATGATTCCCATACGGGCGCCATCGACCATGAGATTGCGCGAGTGAAAGTCCCGATGGACAAATACCTGCGGCTGACCGGCCAGCAATTCGGCAATACACTGGAACTCCGCACGCACGGCTGCGTCATCGGCCTGTTCCATGGGCTGCGCCACACGAGCGGTGATCCCGTATTCGAGAAAGTGGTCGAACTCCCACATCAACAGGGGCACATCGAATCGCCGGTGAAAGGCGATGCAGCCAGGCGCGGGCGGATGCGTCCCCTTCACTTGGAGCAGCACCAATTGATCAATCGCCTGACGATAGAGCGCAACCACGCGGTCGCGATCCGCCTCACGGCAGGCTTCTGCCAGCGTCAGGTCCCCGAAATCCTCCAGGTACAACAGGCCGGCTTCCCGGTCATAATAGTGCAACTGCGGGACGGTGACACCGGTACGCTCCAGATGCGTGAGCACATTGGTAAAAGGCAGTTCAGTAATCTGCGCGGATGCGCCGCTGACAGCTTCCTCTGATTTCTTGAAGCCTTCCGGGTCGGCCAACTGCATGAGAATCAATGCCGAAGGCGTCCCCTTCAAGGCGACCCGGAAGTATCGGCGATTCGATGCGTCGCCGGGGAGCGGGCTTAGCCCCTTCATGTCGCCGCGAAACGGCATCTTGGTGGAAACTGTCCTGGCGATTCGTACGGGATCCGGCGTTGCGAGCGGTGCCGCAGGAGCGGCTGGATTTGTCGTTGTCATACGATCGGCATTATAGCCAAACCTTCCTGAACTGCCAGCAGAAAGTCATCTGCTGCAAGTATCCTCGCCATGCGGCGGTTGTCATAACATGCCACTGCCGGTATTCTGTCTTCTCTATATGAAGGAGACGCACATGCAATACGTTCATCTCGGTCGTTCCGGAGCACGAGTCAGCCGCCTCTGCCTTGGGACCATGAACTTCGGACCGCAGACCTCCGAGGCCGACAGCTTTGCGATTATGGACCGCGCCCTGGAACTGGGTATCAACTTTTTCGACAGCGCCAACGTCTACGGCTGGAAAGTCGGCCAAGGGGTGACGGAGCAGATTGTAGGCCGTTGGTTTGCGCAAGGCGGCGGGCGACGGGACAAGGTGGTACTGGCCACAAAAGTCTATGGACGCATGGGCGATTGGCCCAACCAGTCGCGCCTGTCTGCCTTGCATATCAAACGCGCATGCGAAGACAGTCTCCGGCGTCTGCAGACTGACCATCTCGACCTCTATCAGATGCACCACATCGATCGCGAATGCCCCTGGGAGGAAATCTGGCAGGCGATGGAGCAACTCTGCCGTGAAGGGAAGGTGCTGTACGTCGGCAGCAGCAATTTCGCCGGCTGGCACATCGCCCAGGCGCAAGAGCTGGCCAACTCGCGACATTTTCTCGGCCTCGTCTCTGAACAGAGCCTTTACAATCTTCTCGAACGAACCGTCGAGCTGGAAGTCATTCCAGCCTGTCAGTCCTATGGGATCGGGATCATCCCTTGGAGCCCCCTGGCGCGAGGCCTGTTGGGAGGGGCGCTGGACACGCACACAACCGGCCGGCGTGCAGACGAAGATGTCCGGAAAGACATCGAGACCCATCGCGCAAAGTTAGATGCCTATGAGCAGTTCTGCAGGACCATGCATGCCACGCCGGCCGCCGTCGCCCTCGCTTGGCTTCTGCATCAACCCGCTGTGACTGCCCCCATCATCGGTCCACGCACCATGGACCAGTTGACATCCGCACTTCCGGCGCTGGAGTTGACACTAACCGCGGACAGCCTCAAGACATTGGACAGGATCTTTCCCGGCCCCGGCGGCGCGGCCCCTGAAGCCTACGCCTGGTAGCCGCCGGAACCGTAAGGCAGGCTTAGGCGACCATCTGCGCCGCTGTGCATCGACGGCAGTTGGAGCAGCGACCATGAGGCGTCGCCGCACAGGATAATCGAACGGAAGGGCAAATCGCGGCAAGACTCGATGAAGTACGATCGGATGAGATGCGGAAAAGCTACAGGGTTGGCTGGACCGTGCGCCGCTCCGCGAGGCGCCAGATCCAGGCCCCGAGCGTAGCACCTATGAAATCGGCCACCAGATCCAACGGATCTCCCTGGCGAAGCGGCACAAACAATTGATGGATCTCATCGCTCAGGCCGTAGAACGCACAACCGGTCACCGCCACGATGACGGCATGCCTCGCCACCCAGGCACCCGCTCCATGCCGACAGGCCCGATAGGCTAAGGCCCCCAAAACCCCGTATTCGCAGAGATGCAAAACCTTGTCGGAAATCTTTTCCAGTAACGACGAAACGGATTCCGGCGGATTTGATACCGACGACCCGAAGAAGATGAGTCCGGCATACAAGCAGACCGGCCCCCAATACCGGACGATCGAGAGGAGAGACAGGAGCGGTTCTGTACGTATCTCGCGCGAAACCATCTGATTCGATTCCATTCTGCCTGGCTCCCCGTTTGACACCCCGGCCGGTCCTACATACATGATCGCTCTGATTCGGGCGAAGAACAGAGGCGCTCTTCAATCCCGCCCTTTCGTTGCAACCCTCCTACCCCTATGACATACTGCCCTGGAGTCTGCAAGAAACTTCCCGATGAAAACCATTCAACTCTGTTTCCTCTGGCATATGCATCAGCCGTATTACACGGACCCGCTTACGGGGTCCGCGAGTATGCCCTGGGTGCGTTTGCACGCCACCAAGGCCTACTTCGACATGGCCTTCCTGCTGGAGCGATTTCCCGAGGCTCGCTCGACCTTTAACTTCACCCCGTCGCTGCTGCTGCAACTGGAAGAATTCTCCACCGGCCGCGTTCGTGACCTGTTCCTGGAGTATGCCCAGCGCCCGGCGGCTGATCTGACGCCGACTGAAAAGGCCTTCCTGATCCGCCATTTCTTTTCCGCCAATTGGGCCACCATGGTTCGCCCCTTCCCCCGCTATCAGGAGCTGCTGGTGAAACGTGGCGTCGACGTCCAGGGGCAAGACCTCGATCGTCTGGCCCGACAGTTTTCGACGCAGGAATTATTGGACCTCCAGGTCTGGCACAACCTGGCCTGGTTCGGATACGGCAGCCTGCAGCGCTTTCCACGCCTGGCGGAGTTGCGTGCGAAGAATCGGGGATTTACGGAAGAGGACAAGCAGGAAGTGCTGGCGTTGCAACAAACCGCAATCCGGCAAATTGTCCCGATGTATAAGACACTCCAGGAGCGTGGACAGATCGAATTGACCACCACGCCGTTTTTCCACCCGATTCTTCCGCTCGTGATCGATTCGGAATTCACTCGCCGGGCCCGTCCTGACCTGCCGCTGCCCGCTCGATTCCATGCTCCGGCCGATGCCGAAGCCCAGGTGCGGCGTGCAATCGAGTACCATACGCACACGTTCGGCCGCGCACCGGCCGGGCTCTGGCCGTCCGAAGGGTCGGTCTGTCCCGAATTGTTGCCCATTCTGGGCAAAGCCGGAATTCGCTGGCTGGCGACGGACGAGGGTATCCTCTACCGGTCGCTCCAGATGGCCGACCAAGCCTGGAATCGTCATTATCACCTCTATCAGCCCTACGCAGTCGGCACCGCTGAGCAACCACTCACCATGGTGTTCCGCGACCGGGATATTTCCGATGCCTTCGGCTTCGTCTATCACAAGACGACCCCGGAGTCGGCCGCCGACGATGTGCTCAGGCGAATCCGCGGTCTCGCGTACGATATTCCACTCGAGAAGGGCCTCATCGCCGTGATCCTCGACGGCGAAAATCCCTGGGAGCATTACCACGACGGCGGCGAACGCTTCCTCTCGCTGCTGTTTCGCGCCTTCGAACAGGACGGGCTTGATATCGGCCGCGGCATCCGCGTGAGATTGAACACCGTGAGCAACGCCTTGGAGTCGGTTCCGCCCCCGCAACGCCTCGATCAGTTACATTCCGGTTCCTGGATCAACCAGGACTTTAAAATCTGGATCGGTCATCAGGAAGACAATCGCGGCTGGGATCTCCTGCAGCATACGCGTGCCCGTCTCGTCGACCTCACGCCCTCGTTGGCGCCGGATAAGGCGCGCGCTGCCTGGGACGAACTCTACGCCGCCGAAGGCAGTGACTGGTTCTGGTGGTACGGCGACGACTTCGATACCGACTACAAACAGGAATTCGACCGCCTGTTTCGCACTCACCTGCGCAACGTCTGGACCTATGCGGGGGTGACACCGCCTGACATTTTGAATCAGCCCCTGGTCGAGGCCCGCACGCCGCAAGGCCTGGACCTGGTGCAACTTCCGCTGGCGCTGATCACCCCGACCCTCGACGGCATGGTCTCCAATTTTTTCGAGTGGCGCGGAGCCGGAACCATCAACCCGACACCGCCTTTGGGAGCAATGTGGAAAGCCGAAGGACTCTTCACCTCCATCTTCTTCGGCTTCGACCGCGAACACCTGTACCTCCGCCTGGATCTCGATGAACGATCTCAGACACGCCAGGAGCACTGTACCGCAGACCTCTACATCGGTTCGGGTATCCAGCAATATAAGATGTCCTTTGCCCTTACGGCCGAAGGCGCTGAGACCTTCCTGCTCACCCGGGCCGACGAGTCCGGCCTCTACCGTGACATGGGCGCCTACAGCTCGATCTGCAGGCGAAAAATTCTGGAGTTGGGCATACCGTTCAAAGAACTGGGCATCGAGATGGGCACAGAACTACGGTTGACCCTGACGGTGTCCGAACATGGGATGGAAATCGCGCGGTATCCTCACCACAGCCCGGCCACTTTCACCCGGCCGGGAGACGACTTTGAAGCCACCATGTGGCGAGTCTGAACGACAATGTACGAGGTCCGATTTTTCGTGAAGTCGTCACCATCCGCCGGTCATCGGACCTCGAACATTGCACAGTGACTATTGACAACTAGAGGAGTCGAGATGCCTGAACTGAGAAGAGACCCGATCGTCGGCCGCTGGGTCATTATTTCTACCGAACGGAGCGGACGCCCTCAAGACGTGTCTATGCCGTCGGCGCCGCTTCCCTCCGCGTCCATGTGTCCGTTTTGCCCAGGGCAGGAACGTCTGACACCGAGAGAGATTCTCGCCTATCGGCCCCATGCCTCGGAACCGGATAGCCCCAACTGGACCGTGCGGGTCATTCCCAACAAGTTTCCAGCCCTGCATATCGAAGGCGACATGGGACGAGAAGGTCTCGGTCTCTACGACCGTATGAACGGGATCGGCGCCCATGAAGTCATCATCGAAACCCCCAATCACAAGGACAGCCTCGCCGACCTGCCGGCAAAGCGGGTGGAGGATGTGCTCTGGGCCTACCGAGACCGGATTCTCGATCTCAAGAAGGATCTTCGGCTACGGTACATTCTGATCTTCAAGAATCAAGGCGCGACCGCTGGCGCCACGTTGGAGCACAGCCACTCTCAACTCATTGCCCTGCCGGTCGTTCCCACCAGTGTGCTCGAAGAAATCGACGGCTGCCGGCAGCACTACCAACAAAAAGAACGCTGTATCTATTGCGACATCCTGCGGCAAGAATCGTCGGAAGGCACCCGCGTAGTGCTGGAAAACCCGGAGTTTGTCTGCCTCACCCCTTATGCGCCCCGCTTCCCGTTTGAAATGTGGATTCTGCCAAAAAGACACGCAGGATATTTCGAAGAATGCCAACGTGCGCAGTTCGAGTTTCTGGCGCCCATGCTGGGTGAAGCGCTACGCCGGATGGATGCCGTGCTCGCTCGACCGGCCTACAACTTCATCCTGCACAGCTCGCCGCTGCATGAAAAAACCGGTGATTTCTATCACTGGCATATCGAGATCATTCCCAAACTCACCCAGGTCGCCGGATTTGAATGGGGCACCGGATTTTACATCAACCCGGTCTCCCCGGAAGAAGCGGCGAAGGCCCTGCGCGACGCGGAGATTTGATCGGATCATACGGCTGCTTTCTGATATCGAATTGAGGCATGCCCGCCACGACGCGCGCCCCTCCCCTCATACCGTTTGCAATCCCGCACAGCGCAGCCGTATCATCGCACATGATCATTCAACTCAGTCATCCGCAACGCCAGGTTGAAATCAAAGGGCCCAAACGCACCAAGGAATTGTTGCGCGAACTCAATTTGGTCATTGAGGCGCACCTCGTCATCCGTGGCGATGAACTGGTCACGGAAGATGAAATGCTTGCCGACGCCGACCAGATTGAAATCCGGCCGGTCATCTCCGGCGGCTGAACGGTGCGATCCTCCTTTCATCATTCACGATCGACGAAACAGTTATGAACTGCGGCAAGTGTAAGACCAAAGCAGTCATCAGCCTCCCGCGGCACAATGCCGCCTTCTGCAAAGGCTGCTTCACGACCTTTGTGCACGAGCAGGTCGCGCGCGCGGTCAAGTCGTTCAAAATGTTTACGCCCGAGGACCGCATTCTCGTGGCGGTGTCGGGCGGCAAAGACAGTCTCGCCTTGTGGCATATCCTGCTGACCCTCGGCTACCGCGCAGACGCGCTCTATGTGAATCTCGGTATCGGCGGCTACTCTGAAGAGTCGCATCGAAAAGTGCGGCACTACGCGGACAACGTGGCCGCTGCCCACGGAGCAAAACTGATCGTGCATGTCGTCGAGCAGGAAGCCGGCGCCGGCATTCGTGAATTGGCCACCATCCTTCATCGCCCCACCTGTTCGACCTGCGGAACCATCAAGCGGTATCAGTTCAATCGCGCCGCGGTGGAACAGGACTATGACGTGATGGCCACGGGCCACAATCTGGATGACGAAGCCGCGCGCCTCTTAGGCAACGTGTTGCACTGGCAGGATGAATATCTGGAGAAACAGGGACCGACCCTCCCCGCTTCCGTCGAAGGCTTCGCCAAAAAAGTGAAAC
>JBEIQG010000058.1:0-16800 GCA_040376625.1 Nitrospira sp.
CAGCAGATCACGAAACACCACGCCATAGCGCTGTAACAATTGCCGGGCCAGGTGCTCGGTCGCCGGTGCCGAATTCGATTGTTGAGCGCTGGTGGGTGATGGCTGATGGCTTTCAGTCGGTCGCAGCAACGACCAGCGCCCTCCCACATGACGCGGACGGCGGCTCCGATCCGAAGCATCCGCTCGCCGACGCTTCGGATCAATCAGCGAGCGCAGATTGTCGAACCCGTCGGCAGTCACAAGACCGGCCGCGACCAGTTCCCACAATCCGTCTTCCACTTCGGAAGCCAGCAGCCGCGTTCCTTGCAACAACTCGCTGAAAAAACTCGCACCACGCACCTGCAAACAACGTCGAATGGCCTGCGCCGACCCACTCAAACGGGCGGCAAGGTCCAGACGCGCCAACTCCTCACCGGCGGCCGCCAGCAAGACCGGCCCGTCTTCGCGCGCAAAGATACCGACGGGCGCGACCCGGGTCGGAATCACGCGACGCCCCGACACAGGATTCAACTCCTGCATCAGGCGGGGGTGCGGCGTCAGGCGGCCCCACATCAGCGCCCCGCTTAGACAGAGCCGATCGAGCCATTCAGGCTGATACTTGGCCATGCGGACGCGCAGGATCTGTGACTCCCAGGCCGATGCCGCAGCCTCGAACCCTCCGAGCTGTTTCACGACTTCGAGCAGTCCGGCCTCTCCGTGCAGGCGCGCGCCCGGCGCCGCATGTTGCCATTGAAACAGGAACCGCATGAACTCGGCGGCCGTGACCGGTTCGATCTCTTTACGCAACCGCCCGATCGTCAACCGGTGAATTCTGGCGAGCAGGCGACGATGGCAAAACTCCTGCGGCATCGCGGCACCAACAGCATTCTGAGTAAGGCCCGGTCTGAATTGCCCCCGGAGCAGATGCCCCTGTGACTCGAGTCGCAACAACGTCGCCTGAACGTCCGGCTGAGACAGGTGCAGCGTCTGTGACAGGTCCCCGGCTGTCATCGGTCCGATGCTCTCCATCCATCCCAGCACCACCCGATCGAACACCTCTTCCTGCTCCACCTGTTCCGGTGGCTCAACGGGGCCGTTCACCGGGTCGATCTGCGCATGGGGAAACAGCCGGCCGGCGTAGTGGTGATTCTCCGCTGCTACCCACCCCAGCTTCGTCTCCCCCTGCCACAGCGTGGCTACACGACCGGACGCCGCCAGCGTCGACACGAGCAGATCCCTGCCTGGCATGCGCTCACAAGGCACCCAGCCGAGCGTCAACAGTGCATCGTGGAACTCCTCCGCGTCCCGCACCCCCGGCCAAGACTCCTCGATGACCTGATCGATGGCCGATTGATCCAGTGCGCCCATCTCACCTGCCAGTTCCGCCGGCAAACTGCGCCGCATATCCACGGCCCGCGCACGGCGCTCCTCCAGCGGCGCGTCATCAAGAAAGGCATAGGGATTGGCGTTCAAAATCTCATGGCAGAAGGCGGAGGGCATCGGCGTATCGATCGCGAGACAGGTAACCTCTCCCTGCTCGATCTTCTCCAGTACGGCGATCAAGCCGTCGAGATCCATCGCTTCCGTCAGACAATCGCGTATCGTTTCCTGCGCCAACGGATGGTCCGGAATCTGCCGCACCGTTCGTTCACCCTGAAAATTATCCTGACAGGCAATCGCATCGGGACACACCGCGGCGAGGAGATCTTCGGCACGCATCCGCTGAACCTGCGGCGCCACCCGCTTCCCTCCGACAAACCGGAGCAAGGCCAAGGCCCGCGAGGCATTCCACCGCCACCGTGTCATGAACATCGGCGCTTGCAGCACAGCCTGCGTCAATACTTCCCGCAATGTCTTGACGTTCAGGAACGCAAACACCGTATCGAGGGGAAAGCTGTGTTTTTCCCCCAAGGATAGGACGATGCCTTCATCCGTGGCGGCGGCCTGCAACTCAAAGTCGAAGGTCACACAAAACCGCTTCCGCAAGGCCAATCCCCAGGCTCGGTTGACGCGCCCGCCGAATGGCGCATGGATGACCAGCTGCATCCCGCCGCTTTCGTCGAAGAATCGTTCCGCGACAATCGTCTGCTGGGTCGGGACGGTCCCTAACACCGCTTTGCCGGCCAGGATATATTCGACCGCCTGTTGCGCACCTCGCTGATCGAGACCACATTCCTGCCTGAGCCACTGCACCGGCGGTGTAACAGCCGTGGAGAGTGCCTGATTATCAGCGAGGCGATGATCGATGTCGGCCTTGAGACGCGCGACTTCCGCCGACAGTTCCGCCGTACGCGCCGGCGCTTCCCCGCGCCAGAACGGGATCGTCGGCGGAGCGCCCTGCGCATCTTCAACCCGCATCTTGCCGGTCTCCACGCCTTTGATCCGCCAGGACGTGTTGCCCAGCAGGATGATGTCTCCCGCTAGACTCTCGACGGCGAAATCTTCATCGACCGACCCCACCACCGTGCCGTCCGGCTCCGCAATCACTGCGTAGTTGGCCGTGTCGGGGATCGCGCCGCCTGAGGTAATGGCCGCCAGGCGAGCGCCGCGGCGACCCCGAATGTGGTGATTGATGCGATCATGATGAAGGTAGGCCCGTCCCCTGCCTCGACTGGTCGCATACCCATCGGCGAGCATCGTCACTACGGCATCGAAGGTCGACCGGTCCAGATCGCGATAGGGCATGGCCCGCCGGCACAGATCGTAAAGCTCCGCCTCATCCCACGACCGGGTCGCCGCGGCGGCCACGATCTGCTGCGCTAACACATCCAGCGGCGCAGACGGCACCTCGATGCGGTCCAACACTCCGGCCCTGATCGCCCGGATCAACGCGGCACATTCGATCAATTCGTCACGCGTAGTGGCAAAGAGCCGGCCTTTGGGAATGGCATGAATCCAATGGCCCGCACGCCCGATCCGCTGGAGACCGGTGGAGATCGAGCGGGGGGATCCGATCTGACACACGAGATCCACGGTACCGACATCGATGCCGAGTTCCAGCGACGCCGTGGCCACCACCACGCGTACGACGCCCGCTTTCAATCGATCTTCAGCCGACAGACGAATCGTACGTGACAGACTGCCATGATGCGCCGCCACCACCTCGTCCCCAAGATGCCGCAACCGCTCTTCCAAATGATGCGAGACCCGCTCGGCCAGTCGTCGCGTATTCACAAACACCAGGGTAGAACGGTGCGCTTCAACCAGGGCGGCGACACGATCGTAGATATCGCTCCAGATCGCATTCGTCGCGACGGCCCCGAGTTCATCCTTCGGCACCTCCACGGCCAGATCCATATCGCGGCGATGCCCCACGTCGATGACCGTACAAGGCGCAGAACCGATGCCTAATGGCGTATGGTTTCCAACTTCTACGGAAGATCCGAGCACTGATGGCTGATGACCGACGGCTTCGCAGGACGTGTGACCGTCGACGATTGACGGGTTTCTATTTCCGACCAAGAACTCCGCAATGGTGTCGATGGGCCGCTGCGTTGCCGACAGGCCGATACGTTGAACCTCGGCGCCGGTGAGCGCCGTTACCCGCTCCAGCGACAGGGCCAGATGCGCCCCTCGTTTGTTGGGCGCCACGGCATGAATTTCATCCACGATGACCGTGCGCATGGTCTTCAACATCGCCCGGCTTTTTTCCGCCGTCAGCAGGATAAAGAGGGATTCGGGAGTGGTGATCAGAATATGCGGCGGACGCCGAAGCATCTGTTGCCGCTCGGTCATAGGCGTGTCGCCGGTACGCACGACCACCCGCAGTTCCGGCAACAACATGCCGGAAGCCCACGCGGCCTGCCCGATCTCGCTGAGCGGTTGTTGCAGATTTTTCTGCACATCGTTGCTCAGCGCTTTCAGCGGTGAGACATAGAGCACTTGCGTCTCATCCCGCAGCTCACAACGTACCGCCTGCCTGAAGAGAGTGTCGATGCAGGACAGAAAGGCCGCGAGGGTCTTTCCCGATCCAGTCGGCGCCGAGATCAGCACGTCACGGCCGGATTGGATCGCAGGCCAGGCCTGCATCTGAACATTCGTCGCAGAGGCGAATCGGGTCGTGAACCACTCCGCAATGATTGGATGAAACGGCAGGGCAAACATCAGAGAATCATCGTAGCACAACGAGAAACGACAACACACCGCGCAGGATGCGGGGCAGGTTGACGGCGAACGCATGGTGCCTAACCGGGTCGGTCCCGAGGGTGGCGTTATTCGGAGCGGGCGGCAGGAAAGATCGGGACTTGGATGCGCGCACCCGATCGGTGATCCTGTCATACACACAGGCGGTGAGGTCGGGACAAACCAACCGGGCCCTATTGTCCCCCGTAGGTTTTCAGGATATCGCAGGAGAGCCGGCACTCACTGCAGTAGTCCCTTGAAAACCGCACTTGGGAGGGCAGCACAACATGACGCGCCAGGTAACTGGGAAAATCTACCCAGCTGTTCGTCCCCCAGGACGAGGCACCCTCATCACGGACCCGGCGGCACAACTCACACATCGGTACGACTCGAACCATCGTCGCTCTCCTTTTGCGCGAATCCATCGCATGGCCGGACAGCAGGCGATTAGGTGTCTTCCGTGCGAGCCACCCGCCTCTGAAGACCATCCGGACAGCAGACCCGTTCACCTTGCAGCACCCGGCCGAGATAATGTCCGAGATCGACCGTGAGATGCTTGACGAGATATCCCCTGGCGCCTGCCTCGAACGCGGCCGTGACGTAAACCGGGTCTTCATGCGAAGAGAAAAACACTACCTTGCTGTTGGGCATCGTCTCATATAGCTGCCGGGCTGCCCCAAGCCCTTCGAGAAACGAGAGGGAAAAGTCCAGAATGACCAACTCAGGAGCGATATTTTTCGCGGTTAATACAATGGCTTCCGCTTCCGTCTCGGAGGACACGACCTCGAATTGAGGTTCCAGCAGAATCTCCAGAAACGCGAGCATCGCCCGCGATGAATCGCCGATGAGGACACGTGGACGTGACATCTTCCTTCCCATATTCCTACGAGTCACTGCTTAGAAAATGGAGGCGTATAGTAGGCAAGTGAAGGCGAAACCACACGCGTAATAATGCGGGTCATGACGGCTAAAAAATACCTGCCATCAGACTAGTAATTCAAGATCAAAAGGCGAGGCGATGAGAGGGAGAAGCTACGTCTGGCTGGTTAATCCCTGGGCTAAGGCATATTTGACGAGCTCGACGGTGGTGTGTAGATTGAGCTGTTCCATGATCTGGCCTTTGTGGAACTCAACGGTGCGCGGGGAGATTTTGAGTGTGCCGGCAATATCTTTCACCGTATGACCTTCGGCCAGCAATTGCAGCACTTCACGCTGACGGGTGGTGAGTTCAGGACCCGACGGCGCTCCGCCATCGATCCCGCGCAACATGCTTTCCACCACATCCTTGGTCACCAGAGGGGTCACATAGAAATTCCCGCTCCGCACAGCCCGTATCGCCTGCCCCAGTTCTTCACCCACGCAGCGTTTGAGCAGGTAAGCGGAAGCACCGGCCTCGAAGGCTGCCCGTACATAGGCAGGATCGGCGTGCATCGTGATAAAGACCACTTTGACCTGGGGAAATTTGACCTTCAGGACACGGGCCGCATCGATCCCGTTCAACACCGGCATCGAGATGTCGAGAATCACGATATCCGGCTTCAACTCGGGAATGGACTCCAGCAGGGCACGTCCGTCTCCAACGGTCCCGACCAGTTCACACTGATCATCCAACAACCGCCGAAATCCTTCCAACACCAGGGTGTGATCATCCGCCAGCAGCACACGCGGTAGGGTCATGTCGCCACCCGTGCTAACGGCACATACATCGACACCGTCGTTCCCCGTCCCGGATGGGACTCCACCTCGCAGGATCCCTGCACCGACAGCAACCGCTCCCGCATGTTTAACAATCCCAAGCCGCCCTCAGCCCGATCGATCGCCCGCTGATCGAATCCACTGCCGTCGTCACGCACCACCACGACCAATCCCTCATCCTCGACCGTCACCTCTACCTCCACCCGGGTGGCCTTGGCATGTCGCGCGATATTCGAAAGACTTTCCTGGATCACCCGGTACAGCGCGGTCGACGTGGTTTTGTCCAGTTGATGATCGAGCGGTTGATGCACAAACAGCGCCTTCACTCCCGTGCGGCTGGCAAAGTCATCCAGCAACCGCTGCAAGGCCGCTTTTAGGCCCAGATCATCCAGGATGGAGGGATGGAATCGATAGGCCATAAACCGCACATCATCCGATAGTTCCTCCAGCCCCTTTAAAGCGATGCGGAGGCAATCCTGCGCGGCTGACGGAGCGGAACCGATCTGCCGGTCTACAGCCTGCAAATCCAGCATCAGCAAGGCCAGCCGTTGATTGACGTCATCGTGCAAATCCTGCGCGATCCGACGGCGCTCTTCTTCCTGCGCCGTGAGAATCCGGCCGGTCAGCGTATGCAGCTGTTCTTCGCTTCGCTCCAAGGCCAGTCGGCTCGCGGCAAGGTCCGCAGTGCGCACGTCCACGCCCTGCTCAAGGCGTTCATTGATTTCCTTCAGCAACAATTCTGTACGCCGGCGCTGGGAGATGAATATGAGGGGAGTCCAGATGCCAAACAGGCTGAACACGTGATTGCCCCACTCAAACCACGCCGGAAGGCCCGGCACCCGGGGACTGAACGGAGCGGCCAATATCGTCAAGAAAGAGCAGGTGATGGCTGTGACGATCGGCAACCACCGATAGTGGCTGGCCGCGGACAGAAAGACGACGGCGCTATATAACACCGCGTTCGCCACCCCAAGCGGCAAGAGGAGATCCAAGGCGAAAAAGAGGCACCCCAGCAGACCCGCCGCCCAGACCATGAGACGCTGTCGCCGATGCGACGAGTCATCGGCCGAGAATCCGCTCGATTCCCCTGCCTCCTCCTGCCTGGCGGTGAAGGGTCCCATAGGGGCCGGATCTTAGCATGCGTCGCTTGCCGGAGACCAGAACCAGAATCAGCCGGAGTCGAATGCAGTACGGTCTGCCGTTCAGGTATGATGGGCCGATGACCATTCCACGTTCTATCGTGATTCTGGGATCGGGATACACCGGCCGCTGGATTTACAGGTCGGCACTGAAACAGTCCTTACCCATCCTGGCCAGCAGCCGCCGGCCTGATCGCCATTTGAGTGAGGTCGATCCATCGAGACGCGTTCTATTCGACCTGGCGGAACCGAGTACCTGGGCTGCACTCCCGCCGGACGCCGACGTCATCTGGACGTTTCCCGCCACGCCGCTGGAGCAGGTCCAGGCATTTGCCCAACACTATTGCCGTCCTCCCGGACGGTTGGTGGTGCTGGGCAGCACCTCCGCCTACGACCGGGAGGGCGCGCCTTTGGACGGCCTTCCTGCTTGGATCGACGAGGCCCAGCTCATCAATACCAGCCTGCCCCGCGTCGGGGGGGAGGAATACCTGCGCACACATCACGGGGCAATCATTCTACGCGTCGCCGGTATCTACGGCCCGGGCCGAAATCCGGTGGAGTGGATCCGGCAAGGACGTGTCGGCCCGTCGAACAAGTTCGTCAATCTCATCCATGTCGAAGATCTGGCGCATCTCTGTCTGCTGGCGCTGCAACGCGGACAGGCCGGAGACACGTACAATGTCAGTGATGGGCACCCGCGCCGCTGGGTGGATATTTGCGACGAAGTCTCCGGCAGGTGGGGAGTTTCGAGTACTCGACAAGCGGACCGCAACGAAACAGGCAAACGCATCCGGAATTACAAGATCCTCACACAGCTTGGCTACACGCTCCAGCACCCGGACTTCTATGAGGCACTCCGGTCGATCGAAGCGGACAGGCAGCCCCCATCAGACGCTGAAGTCTCGAACGCGCGACGCTCAGGCTCGTAACAAGGCCATGACACTTAAACAGACCAATAAATTGTTGATGGCATGCCCGATCATCCCCGGCCAGAGGCTGCCTGTCCGTTCATAGGCCCAGGCCCAAATCATCCCGCTCCAGAAGACGCTGAGGAATCCGATCAACCCGTACCCATGAGCGAGCGCAAACAATGCCGCGCTCAATAGGGCGGCTATGCCCCACTGAAACCGCCGCCGGAACACACCGAACAGCAAGCCGCGGAAGGCCAGCTCTTCAAAGACCGGCGCAAAGAATACGTATTCCATCAGGCTGACCGCGAGGGTCGGTGACGATCCCCACACGAGATCCGCATCGAACCACTCGGTCCAGTGGCTGATCAACTTCAACGGTTCCGCTATCCTGCCCAGCACCCATTCGCCAACGAGGCCCGCTGCCACAACTGCCAGGACCGCCAACGCCAATCGCCCCAGATGGCGCGATTCGATGCGCAAGCCGAATCCACGCCAGAACGTCTGCCGCTGGGGCCTGAGCAAATGGTAATAGGCCAAGGCCAACAGAGGCAGATTCGACAGGGGCACCGCGACAACCCGCAACGAGGGATAATCGCCGGCGAGGTAGAGGAACCCCACGGTCAAGAGGGCGCCCACCGCCCCCCCGCGCAGGAGCACCCCCGCGCCCAATCGACCGGCCCAGAGGGGCGGAAGCTCCGCGGCCCCCACCCGAAACATCGCCGTTCCTTGCCTACGCCGCACCCACAACACCAGCACGAACAGCCCGACGATCATGAGCGTTGCTTCGAGCAGGGCAAAGGCCCGTGAGCGCCACAATAATGCCTCCACCCGCTGCTGCGACGAGGTCTCAATCGTCACCAGCAATGGCCGGTCTCCTGCTCGTTCGGCGATTCGAGTGGCCAGGCGGCTGTAGAACCAACCCGAAACGGGCTGCTCCGCCAGATAGGCCTGCAGCTCGAAGCCCGAAGCGGGAGGCACGCGAGCATCCACGTACCCAGCTTGTAAAAGCCTGGCAAAGGTCGGGTACGGTTCGCCCTGTCGAACCCATCGAGCCATTTTCTGTTGGACATCCGGAAAGTGCCCCGACTCGGCCTCCAGAATCGCCAGGTGCAAATCGACAGCCGGGTCGGACGATTCCTCGGCGAGTTCCCGGTACCATTCAATCGCCTGCTCACGATCATTCGCGTCACTGCCCATCATGGTTTCATAGAGGAACTGTTCCCAGACGGGCAGGGTCTTGAGCCCGTCTTCCTGGTCCATCAAGCGCCCGACCATGTGACTGAGCGCTCGCTCGGCATCCGGCACCCGCTCCACGCGCGGCACATCAAACGATAACCAGGCGACCACCGCAATTGACGCGCTGAGGACGACCGCCGACAACCAGGTGATGGCACGGGAGAAGCCGGGATCATAGGCATGCGGAGGGGGAGGCGCGCCGACGCAGGGCAACGGAGCCGCGGGCGTCTGCGATGTCGGGCCGATTGTTTCGTCTGCGTCCACAAGTCCTCCGGGGCGTGATTGGCGCCGGAGTATAACACCGGTCTTCACGACGTGAAACTAGCGTGGAACAGTAAGGATGGCAGGCGGGAACGGCGGATAAACCCATGGCTGAATCCTCGCCGGTTTCGTTATACTAGCCCGGACTATTCATGAATACCCTCGCGAAGCGTTCGAGACCGAAGCCGGCCGGGGCTTCTTGCAAGCGAGACCGAACGAGAACAGTCACGCCGGGCGAGAGGATCGGACGACGGAGCAGGCATTCCCGCATAGTCCGGGCTAGGCCACTTTAAGTGATCGGCTGTGAACCACACGATGATACCTCCCGCGACCAATAACGTCGAACAGCACCAACGATGACTACGGACTCCCGGTATCAGGACTTTGTTCCGCCGCATCGCCTGCTCATGGGTCCGGGCCCGAGTATGGTCCATCCCCGGGTGTTGCAGGCACTTAGTCAGCCGCTGCTCGGCCACCTCGACCCGGTTTTTCTCGCTCTGATGAACGAGATACAGACCTTGCTCCGCGCCACTTTCCACACAAGAAACGAGTTTACAATCGCCTTGTCCGGAACCGGATCGGCAGGGATGGAAGCGGTGATCGCCAATCTCATCGAACCCGGTGATCGTGCGATCGTGGGCGTCAACGGCGTGTTCGGCACAAGGCTGGCGACCATGATCGAACGTAGCGGCGGCATCCCGATTCGCATCGAAGCGCCCTGGGGAACGACGATCCCCATAGAGGCGCTGGAAAAGGAACTGTCGCAGTCTGCTCCGGTCAAGGCCGTGGTCCTGGTCCATGCCGAAACTTCAACGGGCGCCCGCCAACCTCTTGAGGACGTGGGGGCACTGTGCCGCGCTTGCGATGCATTGTTTGTAGTCGACGCCGTCACCTCTCTGGGAGGCATCCCGGTCGAGATCGATACGTGGGGGATCGATGCCTGCTACAGCGGCACTCAGAAGTGCCTGAGCTGTCCCCCCGGGCTGGCCCCGCTGACGGTGAGCCCGCGAGGCATGAGTGCCATCCGGCAGCGACGTACTCCCTGCCCCAGCTGGTACCTTGACCTGTCGCTCATCGCCGACTATTGGAACGACCACAGCCGTGCCTATCATCACACCGCCCCAATCTCGATGCTCTACGGGCTTCGAGAGGCCCTGCGGCTGGTGCACGAAGAGGGACTCCCGGCGCGTGTCGCGCGACATCAGGTCAACAGTGATGCATTGATGGCCGGGCTCAAGACTCTGGGCCTGAGCGCCCTGTCTCCACCGGGCCATCGACTCCCGATGCTCAACTGTGTCACGCTACCCGACGGCATGGACGAGGCACTGATGAGGACGCACCTGCTGCAGCAGTACGGCATCGAAATCGGCGGCGGACTGGGACCGTTACGGGGACGAGTCTGGCGCATCGGCCTGATGGGCGAATCGAGCCGACGGGCGCATGTGCTGACGCTACTCAACGCCCTGGAAGAGATCTTTACAGGCCAGGGGCGGCCGGCGCAGCCGGGCCGCGCCGCCCAGGCAGCAGAAGAAATTTATACCCATTCACTAGGATCGGCGAGGAGGGGTGCATGAGTCGAAACGGGTTGTGGATCGTGGCGGCAGGAGTGGCCGGCTTCGTGGCGGCCATCACCTACTGGGTCATTGCCCTCGCGGTCGCAGAATCACACAAGGCGGAGATGGTCCCCCCCGAGCGCGTGACCAGCTTTATTCATGCGGTCATCGATGCGAATCGCGCCAACTACACCCAGAACGTCGTGGACAAACTCCACAACCAGGGCGTCGTCGAGGCACTCGAGCATTGGAAAGAGGAGAAAGGCCTCCCGCTTCCGGCTCAATTCCTTCTTGAATCCGGGCGCCTGGTGGCGCAAAAGGATATGAAACTCAGTTTCCGGCTGGCCAGCCTCACTCCGATATATGTGTGGAACGGACCGAACAGCGAGTTTGAGCGGCGCGGCTTGGAAGTCGTGACGAAGACGCCGGAGAAGCCTTTCACCGGATTCTACCAGCAGGCGGGGGTCCGCTACTTCCAAGGCATCTATGCAGACCGGGCGGTGTCCGAAAGTTGTGTGAGCTGCCACAATGCCCACGTAAACAGCCCCCGACGAGACTATAAACTCAACGACATCATGGGCGGCGTCATCGTCACCATTCCGATCAGCGAGGCGCCATGACCATCGCCATCCGCCACATCCGCATTCTCGACGGCCTCGGCCACCGGATAGAGCGAGGTACCCTCCTCATCGAGGGCACGCGCATCCTGGCCGTCGGGCCGGAACAGGACGTTCGCCTCCCCAGGGGCGCGCAACGAATCGACGGCCGCGGCCTGACCGTCCTCCCCGGCCTGATCGATTGCCACGTGCACTTTTGTTTGGGAGCGGAGGCGGATGTCGTGGCTGCAGTCGAGAAAGATTCGTCATCCGTCACGCTGCTCAAAGCCGCCGAGCTGGCACGCCGCACTCTCCACGCCGGGTTTACCACCGTCCGGGATGTGGGATTCCGGGACCATGCAGTGTTCGCCCTGAAACAAGCCATCGAGTCCGGGCTGACACCGGGGCCCAGGATTCTCGCCGCCGGTCTCGCGATCTGCATGCCTGGCGGACATGCGCGATTCATTGGACGCGAAGCCCACGGAGTCGAGGCCGTCCGGGACGCCGTGCTGGATCAACTCAACGCGGGCGCCGAAGTCATTAAAGTCATTGCCTCCGGCGGCGTGCTGACCCCCGGCACCTCCCCCGACGACGCACAGATGACCGTGGCAGAACTGTCCGCCGCCGTCGAGGTGGCCGTCGCCCATGGGCGACACGTAGCCGCGCATGCCCACGGCGCAACGGGAATGAAGAACGCGCTGCGCGCGGGCGTCCACTCAATTGAACATGCTACCCTCATGGACGACGACGCAGCGGAGATGATGAGCCAGCGCCACGTCTACATGGTACCTACGCTGTCGGCCCTCGCCACCACAGCGGCCTGCCCCACCGGCTGTGGCATTCCTGACAGCGCCCGCTCCAAGGCTCGAAACATGGTGAAGCAGCACGAGAGAAGTTTCCGCGCCGCCCTGCGCCGGGGTGTTCCTATTGCCCTGGGCACCGATGCCGGGACGCCGTTCAACTTTCATGGGGACAATGCTCAGGAATTGGAACGGATGGTCGCGCTGGGCATGGCGCCGATGGATGCGATCATGACCAGCACCTCCGCTGCCGCACGGTTACTGGGCCTGATTCAGGACATTGGATCCATTGCGGCGGGAAAACAGGCGGACCTGCTGTTCGTGGAAGGCAATCCCCTCAGAAATATCGGCGTGCTGCTGAAACGGGAGCGTATTGCGGGAGTGATGCAGCGTGGTCGATTCGTGGCGGGTCCGCTCTCAGGAATGTGAATCGCAAAACGAAAGACGTGGATCGTTACCGTCTTTCGTACAGTAATTCCAGGGCCGTTGCGAAGCCGTTGATCCGGCCCTTCCGGAACATTTCCTCTAACCGGCCGCGCAGCGCACGAATCCCCCCCTCGTCTCCCCTGGCGACCACTGCCTGCGACACCATCATCTGCACCGCGACCTCAAGCAGGCGCTGCTTCCGTTGCTCCATGTCGGGAGTGACGAATTCATCCAGGACTTCCGCCCCCCGCGCTTCCACAATGGTCTCCTTGAAAGTGTCATATCCCTGATGCGCCACTGTGCGTTCACGGATGAGAGCCAGTTCCGATTTGATCCGTGGCACCATCTTCATCAGAGCGGCGAAGACTTCTTTTCTCCCTTCGTCGAAGAGCTTTTTCTCCATCTCCTCAAGGATCAGAGACGGATCCACCGTCTCGGCCCGCACTTCTTCCCCCCAATGCAGGCGATCGTAAGTTCTCCGGCTGTCGGGGTCGCCCAGGACTTCATAGGCGGAGTTGATCTCGCGGATCTTTTCCTCTGCCTGCTTATTGTTGGGATTGCGGTCGGGATGGTGCTCGAAAACGAGCTTCCGGTAGGCTTTTTTGATGTCGTCGTCGGAAATGTCGCGCGACACACCGAGGACACGATAATAATCCAAGCGAGGCATACAGGCCGAGACTATACCATGCCGCATCGTCGGCTTCACCTTGACAGTGCCGGGTCTCCCCCGTAGCCTGGCAACGGACTCGGTCTGTTGGCCGGAGAAAGAGTGCGGCATGGCGTGGGCACAAGGGATAACACGATATCAATGGCTGGTCCTGTTCGTCGCCTGGCTGGGTTGGGTATTCGACGCCATGGACGCAACAATCTATGCCATCGTGCTGCATCCCGCGTTACATGAGCTTCTACAAGCCGGAGCCACCGGCGGAGCCGTCACGAACGAACAGATCGGGTGGTACGGCGGCATGGTGTTCTCTATTTTCCTGATCGGGTGGGCCATCGGAGGAATCGGCTTCGGAATGGCCGCGGACTATTTCGGCCGCACCAAGACGTTGATCATTACGATTCTGATCTATGCCGTCTTCACCGGCCTCGCCGCCTTTGCACAAGAATGGTGGCATCTGGCCATCTATCGCTTTCTGACCGCCCTCGGCATCGGAGGTGAATGGGCGGCCGGCGCGGCAATCGTGGCCGAGACCTGGCCCGAAGACAAACGTGCACGGGCCGCCGGGATTCTCCAGTCCGCTTGGGCCGCCGGTTTTTTTCTGGCCGCCGGCTTCAATCTGCTCCTGAGCGACTACGGATGGCGACTCCTCTTCCTCGTGGGCATCCTGCCCGCATTTGTGGCCCTGCTGGTGCGTTGGTGGGTGAAAGAACCGGAGCGTTGGGTGCAGGTCCACGAACAGGAGGCGCAATCCGCCCGGAGCAGTTTCATGCATCTTACCGAGTTATTCCAACCGGCATTACGCCGCAATACCTGGGTGGGCTCTACGCTGGCGTTCGTGGCGGTCTTCGGCCTGTGGGGTGCGACCAACTGGGCTCCTACGTTGATCCGAGCCATGCCGGACCTCCAAGGGCAGGATGCTGCTATGCTGACAGAGAAGGTCAGCTATGCGATCATGGCGCTCAATGCGGGTTCACTGTTCGGATATCTGGGGTTCGGACCGCTGGCGGAACGATTCGGCCGCCTGCCCGTGTTCGGCTTGATGTGTCTCGGCAGCTTCATCATGCTTCCGGCGACCTATTTTGTCCCGCACAGTTATTCAGAAGTGTTGCTATTGCTCCCGCTGCTGGGTTTCTTCAACAACGGCATCTTCAGCGGTTTTCCGATTTACCTGCCTGAACTCTATCCGACACGACTCCGTGCAACCGGCGCAGGATTCTGCTTCAACGCAGGCCGCGTGCTCGCCTCAGCCGCGCCCTTCGTCACTGGGTGGCTCGTCACCCTGCTGGGATCGTTCAACAATGCAGCGAGCGCCATCGCCCTGATCTATCTCTTGGGATTGGCCGTGCTGCCGTTTGCAACCGAGACGAATGGGAAGCCGTTACCGGAGTGACATCTTGCGGACCGACGGCCCGACTATCATGAAACCACCTCAGACCGGCATCCCACGCCTCATACCACTGAGTGAGTCAGCCCTGACCGTTGAGTTCGGGGAAACCATCGATGTCCAGACGAACGACTCCGTCCTGGCCTTCGCCACCGCCGTGGAACGGGCCGGGCTCCCGGGATTCCTGGAAGTGGTGCCGACCTACCGCTCGGCCACGGTCTACTTCGATCCGATCCGTACCGACCTGCCCACCATGACCGCGCATTTCCGTGCCTTGTTAACGGCAACGAACAGGCCCCCGCTACGTGTCCCTACGACTCACACCATTCCTGTGTGGTACGGAGGCAACGCAGGACCTGATCTGAGCGACGTGGCCAAGAGAGCGGCACTCACGCCCGAGCAGGCGCATGCCCTGCATGCTTCCGTGGTCTACCGCGTGTACATGCTGGGATTTAGCCCCGGATTTCCTTATCTGGGCACTGTGCCGGATCGCATCGCGACGCCGCGACTGCCGACACCACGAAAACAAGTCGCCGCAGGATCGGTCGGCATCGCCGGCACACAAACCGGCATCTACACCCATGCCAGCCCGGGCGGCTGGCGCATCATTGGACGCACGCCGGTACCGCTGTTCAGCCTGACCCGGCCCGCGCCATTTTTGCTGGCACCCGGCGACCAGGTGCAATTCGTACCGATCGGCGAAGCAGAATTTTATGCGCTGGTCGAGAACCACCCATGAACAAGGAACGGAGCATCGACATCAATTGCGACCTGGGGGAAGCCGCGACACCGGAACAACTCGATGTGGAAGCCCGAATCATGGCCTACGTCACCTCAGTGAATATTGCTTGCGGGGTGCATGCGGGAGATGCGGTCTTGATGAGAAGCACCGTGCAGCTGGCTCGACAGTATGATCTGGCGATCGGCGCGCACCCCGGATTGCCGGACCGAGACTCCGGCGGCCGTCGTGAACAATCGCTCTCCCGTTCGTTCGTCCAGGACTTGATCCTATCCCAAGTGGGGGAGCTGATGGCCATCAGCCAGGCCGAGGGTCTTCGGCTCTCGCACGTCAAGCCCCACGGCGCGCTCTACAACATGTCGGTACGCGACCCCGCGCTGGCCGACGCCATTGCCGAAGCAGTCGCGCAAATTGATCCACATCTGATCCTTGTGGGTTTGGCCGGATCAGTACTCCTCAGCGCCGGAAGGGCCTGCGGACTCCAGGTTGCCGCGGAGGGATTTGCCGATCGGGCCTACCAAGCAGACGGACGTTTAGTGCCTCGTGGGGAGGAGGGCGCGCTCATCCACGATGAATCAACCGTGGTCTCGCGCGCGCATTCGCTGACTTTCGACGACACCATTGCGGCAATCGACGGTTCGTTGTTGCATCTGCATATCGACACACTTTGTGTCCACGCCGACACTCCTGGCTCGGTCCGACTGGCTCATGCGCTACGGACGATGTTAGACGATGGAGGGATGTCCGCAGTCCGTATCGATCATGCCTCTTAAACAGCCGATCATCCACGTCTTGCGTCCCGGACTCTTCACGACCATTCAGGATCTCGGGCGTTTTGGCTACCAACGGTTCGGCGTGTCGGTGAGCGGCGCGATGGATCCTTGGGCGCTCACGGTGGGGAATCGTCTGCTCGGCAATCCCGACCGGGCTGCCGGCCTGGAAATCACCGTCCAAGGGCCGGAACTGTTATTCGAAGAAGCACTCTTCGTCGCCATCACCGGGGCAGACCTCTCTCCCGCCACCGACGGCGTCGCGCTGCCCATGTGGACCGTCGTCCGCATGCCCGCCGGAAGCCGTCTTGAGTTCGGAATGCGCCGACAAGGCACTCGCGCCTACCTCACCGTGGCCGGCGGCATCGACGGGCCGTTGATGCTCGGCAGCCGATCGACCCATGTCCGCAGTGGACTGGGAGGCGTCGCAGGCCGTGCGCTGAGAAAGTGGGATCGACTCGATGTCGGCCCGGCACGAGCCGCTGGCAGAACATACGTAGAACGAACACTTCCTGAAGGACA
>JBEIQG010000238.1:0-5221 GCA_040376625.1 Nitrospira sp.
CAGAGCTTTTTATGAGCATGTGCTTGGCTTGCGAATCAGCGACAACTACCGGGACGCCTGGGTGGAATACGATGTCGGGGTCTCGACCTTTGCGATCACGACCACCGACATGGGCCATATTCCCGGAGCGAAAGGTGCCGTGGTGGCGTTTGAGGTGTCGGATCTGGACGGGTTTGTCCACAAAATGAAAGAACGGGCTGTATCGTTCGTCACAGAACTATTTGATACGCCGGTCTGCCGGATGGCAGTGATTGCAGACCAGGACGGCAACCACATCACGCTTCACAGACGTCACAAGTAGGTGCGGCCTCTCCCGCTGTAAACTCAGGGAGTCCGGCCTCGCGGGCCAGGAGCGCAATGTCGTCCCTACCGCCCGAACCGCCCCATCAATTGCGCTTCCGCCAGCACGTGGCCCTTCATGGCGTCGAGAACCTGAGCCTTGGTGGCCCGCGGTTTGAGATTCAACTCCTGATCCAACGCGTAGAGCCTGAAGTAGTACCGATGGGGTTTGCCGGGGGGCGGGCAGGGTCCTCCATAGCCGACTCGCTTGAAATCGTTGAGACCCTGCTGCGCGTCATTCGACAGGATGTCCTGAGCAGGGAGGGCTTCGGCCAACCCGCGAATATCGATGGGAATGTTGTACAGCACCCAATGGACCCATGTACCGCCTGGCGCATCGGGATCGTCGGCAATCAGCGCGAAGCTGCGCGTTCCCGTCGGCGGGTGGTTCCAGCGCAAGGGCGGCGACAGATCCTCGCCTTCACAGGTATGTTTCTTCGGAATCAACTCCCCATCCTTGAAGATGCTACAGGTGAGTTCGAACGGCATAACAGACTCCTGTGTTCTTTTGTAGAATGACGACGCTGTCCCCAAATCGGATCTATGACCAGACTCGCTCAGCCGTCTCTGCCTGCTCTCCCCACAAGGCGCTCAGGGGCAGATCGAGGAGGGAATGCGCGCCCGGACCCAGTGCCGACAAGGCACGCACGGCAGCCAGCATCATGCGCGCCGTGAGAATGGTTTCATCGAAGCGGGCTTCAAAGAGAAACCGCTGATGCCCGGCGCGGCCCGGCGCACTCTGCCGCTCCAGCGCGACGCCACACCCATCCTGTTCAAGCGCCTCCACACTGTCGACTGGAAACACGAGCGTCTCTTCTCCGAGAAAGAGCGGATCGGCGCGAATCGCGGCGGCCACCCCTTCCGCATCGACCCCTTGAACCAACTCCACATAGACATACCGCTTCCGCGTCCCGTTTGCCGCACGCTGTTCCGTGCAGAGTGCATCCTTGACGCCGGCCACCCGGCGCGCCATCGCCGTATGGTGAAGACTCGCAGCCACCCTATGTCTCATCTCGCTTTCGCCGTCCGGCGCGAGAAGCCCGAACAGGGAGCGCATGACGGACAACGCTCCCGGATCCCATCCGGCACCTATGATGGCCGGCACATTGAAACGAGTGGCGAAGCGGTCAATCGCTTTCCGATGTGCCTGGAACGCCTCCTCATGCACTTGCGAACATTCGATGATCGGAATGCCGTGCTGAAGACAGTCATGCGCTCTATCGAGGACCTGATCCATGGGCACGCAGAGGAGCGCGGCGTCCATCTCCTGCACCTGCGCCGTGTGCGACACGACCGGAATCTTACTGAACAACTCCGGCAACGGCTGAGGGAGACTGTCCAGGCGTCGAACGATGGCTGCCAGGAACAGGTCCTTGCGCTCGACTATGGCTTCCGCACAGGCCTTCCCGACTCGCCCGAATCCCACGACGCCGAGACGCATATGATGCCCGTCATTCTGCCCCTTGGCTTTCACAAGGCGAAGCTCCTTTCCCCTGTGCGCGGCTGGATGATTCCTGCGGATGAGCAATCCCGATGCCTGCCCATTGTTACTGGTCTTCAATGGGCGCTTCCACCTGTTTGCTCAACACACTCGGCACGATGGAGTAGCCACAGGTGTCAGGTTGCTCAAGAGCGGAGCGTCCGGCCTCACCCGTTCGTGCAACGACCTGTGCCCTTTCGCGGCACCTGCGCAGAATTGCTGTAGCGGATTTCCTCAGGTGGCCCGATCACGACCGGGCCCGATCATTGCCGAAGAAGGCAGATGCCGCCGTCACGTGACGAGTACCCTGTCCCCGTTCACAACAGCCGCCTCGTGAACATCGGACATCCTCCCCGGCTCCGCTCGCCTATCACAAGCACGCCGAATTTCGGCGGAGATTCACCAACTGTTCTGTCGTGCGCTCGAAGGTAAGTCGGACATGGCATGCGACTTGCTGACAACCGATCATGGGGCGAATGAATCGCACAACAGATCGCCTATTACGTCGGCATGAACAGCGACGCATCGGAAGGCGAACATTGCAACCCCGGGATGCCGGATCATGCGCCGACCACACTTCATTCACCTCCTCTGTGCAGGACTGACCCTCACGCTGCTGCTCGTCGGCCCTGTCGGCGCGGCATTGGAGGATACCCCTCCGACCGCCGTCGTCCGGGCAACGCTCGACACGGTCTTTCACATCCTCGACGACCAGCAGTTGAAAGCACCCGACCAGCTGACGCGCCGGCGACAACTGATCGAGAAGGTGATTGCGGAGCGGTTCGATTACGAAGAGATGTCGAAACGGACGCTGGCCTCCCATTGGAAGCCGCTCAGCCCCTCGGAACGCCAGGAGTTCGTACAACTTTTCAAAGCGTTCCTCTCAGACCAGTATGCGGCCAGGATCGAAGGGTATGCAGGCGAGCGGGTCATCTATCTCTCTGAGCGCACGGTCGACGGGTATGCCGAAGTCCGGACCAGATTGGTGTCCGACAAGCTGGACTTTCCGATGGACTATCGGCTCACGAACAAAGGCGGCGCCTGGTACGCCTATGACGTCATCGTCGATGGTGTGAGTCTTGTGATGAACTACCGCAGTCAGTTCACCAAGGTCATTGCGGAATCGTCGGTTCAAGACCTGTTGCGTCGGCTCAGGGAGCAGCGGCTGAGGGGGGACAAGACCAAGACCTGAAACATCGGGTTCCGTAAGCCCCACTCGGCCGTCGCAGCAACATCGTCACGCCGCAGGCTACGGCAGTTTCCACAACCCGACGCGTCCGGCGAGCCCATGCACCTTCTCGCGGAACGACTCGCTGCTGAAGGACTGCATGTTTCCCACCGCACGGCGATAGTCGGTTCACTCCCCTTCTGCCCGCCACCCGGTGTAGCATAGGTCGGACCAGCACCTGATTCGACTCACGGCGGTACCGATCGGCATGACCATCCGCGCTCCGTTTCGTTATCCAGGCAACCTGTTGGTAGTTTTCTTCCTCCTCCTCGTCTGCGGCACCGACGCCGCCCGAGGTGAGCCGACCGCCGAGGGCTCTCAAATCACACCCTGGTTTACCGGAACGCTCCTGTCCACGAGGGGAACCAGCCTGGGCAAGGGTCACGCGGTGGTGGAGCCCTACCTGTACTACACGCGATACGGCGGTCTGTACAACGACAACTGGCGGCTCCAATCGGCCACCTCCTCTCAGAGCCTCACTCAGCAAACCTACTTCATCTATGGCCTCACCGACTCCCTCGACATCGAAATCGCGCCCCAATGGATCGGCAACCATGGGCGAGGCCACTCCTCCGGTGGCTTCGGCGACCTTCCGCTCCAGCTGGGGGTTCAAGCCTGGCGTGGCACCGCGCAATCCTGGGTGCCCAATATCCGGCTCTGGGTGCAGGAGATTTTTCCCACCGGCCGCTATTCCGAGCTCAGCCCCGCGACGGCGGACCTGGAGCGGACCGGGGGCGGCGCCTATGCGACCACGTTCGGGATCGCCCTCCAAAAGGCGATCTCCCCTTCGGCGGGGAGCACATGTTGCGATACCGGCTCAACGCCACGTACGGCCTCTATACATCGGTCGACGTCCAGGGGTTCAACGCCTACGGCGGAGGCTTCGGGACAGGGGGCCGGGTGACGCCGGGATCGGTGGCCACCCTCACGATCGCCGGTGAATACAGCCTGACACGCCACCTCGTACTGGCTCTCGATATCGGATTCCAAACCGTAAACGCGACGCATTTTTCCGGCGCTCCAGGCCTCGATATTCAAGGCCGACCGGCACTTGTGGGACGGGGCTCGAGTAACCTGGTCACCATCGCGCCGGCGCTGGAATACAGTTGGAACCAGCATGTCGGCGTGCTGGCCGGTCCCTGGCTGAGCGTGAGGGGTCGCAACACGTCCGAGTTTTTCGGGATCGTGGCGGCATTGTATCTCTTCTTGTAACCCCGCGACCTCAGCCGATCGACGTCGTAAACTGATACCGGCTAAGCCGGTTCAGGTGTCGGGATACATCGTGGTACCGAGCCGGCGTCACGAGGTAACAATAGTCAAAAAGCCGCTCCGCCGCCTCAGCAGAAATCCCCTGCTCACGCGCTTGGAGCATCTCCATGAATCGATTCATGGCCCGGTAGACCGCTTCGTTCTCGCCGTTGATGAGGTACGCACGCACCATCGTCAGTTGTACGAGATAGGGGGCGAACTGGTTGCCGCTCCCTTTTTCCTGCGCCTGTTCCACGAGGACCGCCCGAACCATCGCATCAAGCCAGTCCTGCTCGATCGCAGCGGCCGTGCTCCACCCCCCGGCCCATAACACAATCGCGCAGGCCAGCAAGAGGCCGCGCCCCATCGTTCGCATGATGTGATAAGAGATCTGCATCTTGCCCCTCCTTCCTCGTGAGAGGGTTGCCAACCTCGCATCATCACACCTCAGCCGGCCCGTCGCCGAGCAGCAACCCTCCTCCCATCCTTACGACACAGCATAGGATGTGCCACGCACAAACCGCTGCGATGGCTCAATCCCTCTCGAAACGTTGTCCTATATTGCCACAGACACATAGCAGGTGCCTGAGGCACGAGGTCCCATTGACCTCGCTCAGAACAGCATTAACTCATAGGTGAGCGGAGGCTTCGGTGAGAGGAACACAGACGTAAGCCGAGGTTGAGCGCAGAGGTGGTGAGCAGGCCCGTAGGTGTGAAGCGGGAAGCCTGAAGCCTCTCCAAGACCTCCACTGTTGACGTAGAGCTCTCTGAACCCGCCCCCGCTCTTCTTTTTTGCCTTTCTCAGGCTCTCAATCCATTCAGAAAAAATCATAAGGCCTGGTGCTCTTGAGATCCCTCATGGATCTTCATGAAATGGCGGGACAGCGCTGAGTAGAGAATGATCAATAAAGTGGCAGGATTCAGCA